>JBCCKZ010000200.1:0-8750 GCA_039027135.1 Planctomycetota bacterium | reverse complement strand
GTTCGCGAGCGTCGTAGATCATCGCCGAGATTTCCTCGCCGGCCTGAGGGCACCAAAGAACGGAGCCATCGGGCTCAAAATAGAGGTTAGGAATAGATTCCAGTCGCTTTACGACGGCCTCAAAAGAATCCTCGAAGGGGCTGCCATCTCGGTCGGAATGAACGTGAATATGAAATTCAGCAATCTTCATGGGGCATTCCGATGCACGCGAATTTGATCATCTTTTTGGTCAGCGGAGCGGAAAACCGATTCGCTGATCGGGACCGTTCAAACTTTTCGAATTAAAACGTTCCCCGACACATCATCCGAGCGGGCAAAGGCGAGATCATCGACGGTTATGCGAAAAAGAGCCTTTCTGGTCGAGGTTGACCATCCGAACGCCTTTTTCAATCGAAAAGCAAATGACGACCTAGAAGCTTTCTCGGCTTCGAAAGATCACTTCAGTGGAGCGAGCTTTCCAATTGTCGCAATGAAGTGGTCAACGCTATCGAATTCCCGATAAACGCTTGCGAAGCGGACGTACGCGACAGGGTCGAAGTCAATCAAACGCTCCATCACGAGACGCCCAATCTCTTTCGAGTGAATCTCGGTCAAATTTCGATGGTCGATATCGGCTTCAATCCTCTGAACGAGCTGTTCAATTCGATCGGATGCGATATTCCGTTTGGAACATGCTCGTTCAATGCCGCGTCGAACCTTCTCACGATCAAATGGTTCGCGATTGTTGTCGTCCTTGATGACTCGAATTTCCGCTTTCTCCATCATTTCGACGGTGGTAAAGCGTTTGCCACACGAGTTGCAAAGCCGCCGACGACGTACCTGAAGCCCTCCCTCGGCAGGGCGGGTGTCAATCACCCGGTCATCATCGATTTCACAAAAAGGGCAACGCATCGGTAGCCGTCTCACTTCGGATCAAGTTTCCGTTACGATAGCAGCTCAAGATCCTTCGCGGGATGGCTGGTCGAATTAGCTAGACCAGTGCTTGTAGTTACCGGGTAACAAGCATGGCAGAGTGGTTCATTCAACGAAAGGACGAAGGCGCCGAGGAAGGTCCGTTGAGGCCCTCTGAACTGCTGCGTCTGGTGCGCGAGGGTGAAGTCACTCGTACGACTAAAATTCGCAAGGGTGACTCGACCTGGTTTGAAGCTTCAGAGGTCGGCGGGCTCTTCGAAGCCGCGCTGCGTCCGACGATCGAATACCTCTGCCCGGGTTGCGAGGAAGAGATTCCCGAGCCACCAACCGTCTGCAAGCATTGCGGACGTGAGGTTTACAATGCGATCACCCGGATCACCGAGAACACCATCGCCGTGAAGGACGATGCTAAATCCAACTCAGTGGTTAGTGGAGCGAAACGGAGTGTCGCTCAGTGGCTCAAACGCAAAGGCGTTGGCAACGACAAGGATCAATAGCGGGCTTCGATGCCGGCCGAGAGACCGACGAAGAAGATGTCCTGGTTTCCGTCCAACGCGGCAGGTTGCGGGTTGTTGAATGTTTGGCTCGTCTGATCGACTGCTTGAGCCACACCAGTCAGATACCAAAGCTCGCCTGCCGCACGGACCGCTAAGATCTCACCGAGCTGATATCGGAAACCAGAGGATAGCTCGAAAAGACCGGCCAATTGAACGTCACTGGAACCCGAAGATCGTTGGAAAGTACTCGCACTGACCGCAAGGTCTCGAGCGGCAATCTGAACGTCCCGGTCAATGAAGTTTGCGTAGGCTCCGAGACGAATACGCGTGTCCGAGAACGCAAACCGACCAACGGGAAATAACAGATCGAGACCGACTTGGCCACCAACAAGGTTGTTGCTTGTATCGCTGTTGATGAAGTCATACTCGAACGCGTTTGGCGCGGCGGTAGGTGCGTTGTCAATGGTGCCAACAAAGGCGTGATCTTCCTCGTACAAGACATACCGTCCACCGTAGAGAATCTTGGCAAACTCTCCCGCGTTGAGCGTGCGACTTACGTCGGCACTGAAGTAGGTGGCTTCCAATTCCTCAGCGTAGTTCGCTAGCTCGAATGTAGTTGGCGTGAAGAAAGCAGATGATGCTGGTGGTGGGATGGCGACGGGGCCAACAAAGCTTGCACCGCGATCCCACTCGATCGGACCAACGATTGTTGTTTCGATCCCGTTGACGCAGTCGTAGACGCGGCCGTAGGTGATTCGAGAACCGAATTCGAAATCATAATCACCCATCCCTACCCCTGGAATAAAGCCATCGGTGCCTTCTTCAGGCTCGATGTACAAGCCTTCAATCGACCAATACGTGTAAGGTACACAAGGATCACAGGGGCCAGCATTGAGTGCTCCCTGGCATGACAAACCGCTCACTCGGTTGCCGCATCCATAGCCTGAATTCCCGCAGCTGTTGCAACCACCAATCGTCGACATCGAACCATAGGAAGATCCGCAGGTCGCACAGCCCTCGATGGCACTCGCATAAGCGCCTGGGGCAGGATAGCTGGGAACTCCCATGGGAACTTCGTTCACCATGGCGGGAGCAGCCATTTCCGATGTGACGGTCGTGCCAGCCGAATAATTGGTGGGTTGAACCGACGACTTATTGGCTGCCGTGGGAACGCTATCCGCACTGACCACACGGTATTGGCCGCCCTCGTGTTCAATCGAACCCGTACCTTGGGCCAACGTCACGCCACACATGCCAATCGCGGCGAGAGCGGAGACGCCTGTGCGTCCAAGCCTTCGGAGGAAACGAGTTGAAATCTTCATGATCTATCCTTGCCGTAGAGTCGCGCGGGAAGAACGACTAATAGGAAAGCGTTTTAGTGAGTTAACGAGTGATGATTCGGTTTGAAACCGGAACGGTAAATGTCCGCCTGACCATCCGAAGCACTTTGGCCACCTTCGATCGGTCACAGCTGCCAGAGACAGCGAGACCGTCATCGGTCGCGTGAATCACAAGAGATTCCTGGGGAAATGCTTTGGCTAACGACTCATTGAAGTCGCTGAGAATGTTGTTTTGCTGTTGGACGGTTTCAACTTCGCCGGTGGCTGATGCCTGCATGACAGGCGGATCGACGTTGATCTCGAACGCGAGTGGCCGGTGCGGGCCGCTTTCGCTGGAAGGTTCAGCCCAAACGATTAACCTTGTGCTGCCCCGCGATAGGCCGACCAACTTGACCGCCGTGGGTGATACACGGAACGCTTGACACACTCCGTCGTCCTCCCATTCGATGTTTGAAATCGAGGCACCAAGAGTCAGTGTTCGAACCTCTGCATGACCGATCTCGAGTGGAAATACACTCAGTTTGGACAATACGGATTGGAACTTGGCCAGACGCTCTGCTTCAAGATCAACCTGCGGAGGCTCTAATTCAGCCAAGCCATCAGTGTCGACCGACGCTTCATCTGTAACGAGGTCAGATTGTCCTTCATCTATCGTCGAAGATGGTTGCGTGATGACCTGTGGATCTTTGACCGGGTCCAGCGTCAAAGCGTCAACGACCGGGTCGAGGCTCAATGTGACTGAACCCCCGTCATCTAGCGTTTCCCCTTCATCTTCGGCGGAATCAGCTTTCGCAATAGCCATCGGGACCGTGTTCACGGCAACTGGCGGTCGGAAACGCTTACTCAGTAACGAAGGCTCACCATCCGAGGCGAATTTGTTTTCCTTCAGAGATCCTTGCGACGACTCGTCCGATCCCGATACGGTGACACTCGAATCTTTTTCCTCATCCAGTGATGACTTGAGATCCACCACAAAATCTTCTTGCGACTCGTTACCAGTGACGCCAGCATTTGATCGAGTGAGCTCCTCGGTTGATGCGTCACTCTTCGAAGCGTCGAGAACGAGCGGCTTAACGGACTCGAGTGAAATTCGCTCGTCTTCCGGTGTGGGCGAGAGAGACAATGGCATTGCCTCCACGCTGATCGGACTAGAGCTCACCGCATCGTCGGCGTCTGACAGTGAGAAAGTGATCGCTGGCGAGTCCTCTTTCTCCTCGTCGAGCGTCGGTGCAGCCTCTGCGAAGTCCAGCTTAGGATTCAGATTTGAATCCTCTACCTTTTCGGTCGAGTCTTGCTCGGGCTGAGTGATTGGGTCGGTGACCGCGTGAACGGTAGCTGGAATCGACTTCAGGTGTGGCGATGCCTCGCCCGACGTGAGCAAAATGCCAAAGTCGTTCGATTCCCCACTCTCAGGAGCTGCTTCGGGAAGGCAAAACGGGTTAATCCGCCGACCATTCGAATCGGGCAGTGAAGGAATGGGCGTGGGGACCTGAACGGGCATCCGCTCGAGCTCGATCATCGAACCACTGGTTTCGAGAGTACCCGTTTCGGATCGACTCTCAACCGCTATTGTCACGCTAGCTGCGGTAATCGCGAGCGATAACCACCGTCGTCGAGCACCGACTGACCGTAGAAGATGGCGTTGCATCCGCATGTGGCGATTCCCTCGCATCCTTGCGTAATCGAACGAGACAAAGCCTCGTTAGATGCACCCCCCTTGGCACATCCTCCCGACGAAACACCGATTCTTCCATGAAGGCAGTTCGACGGCTGATGCTGTTATCGTCTTCCGATTTGGTCAGCATTAACGATTTTGGCATTCAGTCATTCGGAACATCAGCACGGTCGCTGCGGCCGACACATTTAAACTGTCCACACGACCTCGCATCGGCAAGCGAACGGGCTGTATGTCATTCGAGCTCCAGCGAGTGCCCAATCCATCCGCCTCATTCCCAAGGATGAGCCCAGAAAACATGGGGAATTCGATTTCCGAAACACACTTTGAGGATTCAACTCGAGCTGAATAGAGCTGCCGCGATTGCTCACCCAACCAGCTTTCAGCAGTTTCCCGATCAGTTTCCGCTATGGGCATGAAGAACACGGCACCGCTGCTGTTTCTAATGGAGTTCTCCGAGAAGGGGTCACCGCACTCACAGAGCACGACTCCACCGAACCCAGCCGCATCAGCGCTGCGAAGAATCGCACCAATGTTTCCCGGCTTCTCGATGCGATCGAGTACTAAAAGGTGTGCTGTTTGAGGATCGACGCTATCGAGATCCAAAATGGGACGCTTGAATTGTCCGACGACACCTCGAGTTGAGTTGCCGTAGGACAGTTTTTCAAGAACACGCTGACTGACATCCCTGATTTTCAAATCGTGGGTTTCAATCAGCGCCATGAGTTTCTCCTGAGCCTCCGCTTGGTGCTTTGACGTTCGATCCCGGGGAGCCTGACTATCGAGAAAAATGGCTTCGACCTGATGACCCGCTTCCACTGCTCGCTGCACTTCCCGCCATCCGTCGACCAAGAAGCTGCCCAACGCCCTCCGGCTTCGGGATGAGGCGCGCAGCCTGACCACTTTCTTGACCAGAGGATTTTGCGGGCTCTCGATTCGATCCATAGATGCCGATTAAATTAGTAGGAATCACATCAACAGGATAGCATCGCATTGAATAACCAAACGAGCCCTGCCGACTCAGAGAGTTCTAGCCCTGTTGAAGTTCGGGCGGTGACAACGCGCAAACTTCAGAAGCAGTTTCTTGATCTTGAAGAGCGTCTGTATCGAGGCAATGAGCACTGGGTGCCACCGCTCTGGGATCAACGTCGACAACTTTGCAACTTCAAGCATCATCCTTTTTACGATGACGCCGAGTGCCAGGCATTTGTCGCATTTAGACATGGTCAGCCGGCTGGTCGGATCTTGGCCATCGTCAATCACGGTCACAACCGACGCCATCAAGACAAGCTGGGATTCTTTGGTTTCTTCGAGTGTGAAAATGATGCGGAAGTTGCTAGTGCGTTATTTGACCAAGTACATGCCTACCTTAAAGAAAATGGTATGGATAGCGTTCGTGGCCCCGTGCATCCGTCACTGAACTATGAAGTGGGCTTGTTGGTGGATGGTTTCGACTCACCGCCAACGTTCTTGATCCCATACAACCACGACTATTACGAGTCCTTGATCAGCCGATGCGGCTATGAGAAGTCGCAAGACCTTTTTAGTTACGACGCACACATCAGCATCATTAGCGAGCTAGATCCCAAGTTGATGTTTGTGATCGAGGAAGCAACAAAGCGATTCAAGGTCAATTGCCGTCCGATCAGCCGAAGTAATTTTCGAGAGGACGTACGCACCTTTCTAGAAATCTACAACCAGTCCCTGCAACAGACATGGGGGTACGTCCCGATGAGCGAGGCCGAAATTGATCATCAGGCGGCGGGGCTCAAACATCTGATTGTACCGGAGCTTACCAGCATCGCTGAGATCGACGGCAAGGCGGTTGGAGCCGGTTTCGGTCTCTTGGATTTCAATCCGATCATCAAGGCGATTGGTGGACGACTTTTGCCTTTGGGCTGGCTTAAGCTGATTCTGGGCAAGAAACGTATGACTCGATTGCGTCTAATCAGCACCAATGTGCTACCTGAATATCAAAAGTGGGGTTTGGGATTAGTCACTCTGGCGAGAGTTCTTCCGGATGCGATCGATCACGGAATCCAGTGGGGTGAGTTCTCTTGGGTCCTCGAAAGCAATTCATTGTCACGCGGTACAATCGAACGTGGCGGCGCAACCCGCACAAAGGTTCATCGCCTCTTCGATCGATCTTTGGTCGCCTGATCTCCTGGTGGCGTAAATTGCTTTTAGCAAGCATACTTATTGTGTTTCCAATCTGGCACTTGCCCATCTCACAGGCCCCGATGCAGTCAACATGACCGACCGCACCGATGTTTTCATCACCGGGCTGGGGATGCTCACACCGGTGGGAATCGGTCGCGAGCCATTCTGGCAAGCCGTTCTCAATGGCCAGTCGGGAATTCGCCCGATCGATCAGCGGACCGATGGCCACGCGATTCTTGATGAGAGCACGTCGCTGCCCGGTATTTCGGTAGGAGGCTTGGTTCAAGGGTTTGATGCTAAGCAATATGTCCGACCTAGAAAGGCATTGAAGGTGATGTGTCGCGAGATCCAAATGGTCTACGCGTCCACCCAACTTGCTATTGATGATGCTGATCTGACTTCGCGATTGCCGGCTGTAGTCGAGCAAGACGGCGAAACGGTTTTTCGGCCTTCACAGGTTGGAACGGTTTACGGCAGTGAAGTCTTTTATGGACCGCCTTCCGAAGTCCGCGATGCATTGGAAGAGTGCATCGATGAGAGTGGCGTGATCGATACCAATCGCTTTGGCTCTGCCGCGATGAAGCACATCATGCCTCTTTGGATGTTGAAATATCTACCGAACATGCCAGCTTGTCATGTGGGAATCAGTGTGAATGCGCATGGGCCAAATAACTCACTTGTGCTCGGCGAGGTTTCCGGACCGGCCGCACTTGCCGAATCGATCAACTGTCTTCATCGTGGACATGCTTCGTTGATGCTCACGGGTGCCGTGGGCACGCGGGTTAATACAACCCGACTCTACCACCGTGCTGATTATCCAGTGGCCGAATTATCCGATCCTCTGGAGCACTCTTCAAAGCCGCATGATCGTGCTAGTTCTGGCGTCGTCAATGGTGAGGCTGCCATTGCAATGACCTTGCAAACACGCAAAGACATTTCGAATCCCAAGCTCGCGCTGGCGAAAGTGATGGCGTGTACATCGCGTTTCCACGCTGATCCGCAGCAGGCTATCGGGTTATCCATCAGGGGAGCTTTTGAAACGGCTGGAATTTCTCCGGACGAAGTAGGGTGCGTCGTCAGCGCGGCGACTGGTGATCGTGAGAGTGACACTTGGGAAGGTGAGGCGCTGCTGAGTGTCTTCAATACAGTGCCGCCGGTGGTGACGCCCAATGCGCTAATGGGTCTGTGTGGATCTGCGTCAGGGTCCATAATGATTGCCGTTGCCGTCGAGATTATTGATCGCCAGGTCATCCCGCCGGCGGGGCATCCGGGAATGCAAATGGCTGATTCTGCCGTTCCCTTGAGCCTTTCGGCTGGGACGCTCGAATCACCGTATGTCCTAGCGACTTCCTTCACTCGCCAGGGCGTTGCCGTTGCGACCATTGTTGGTCCCACATTCGCTCTATAATGCTGGTTTGTAATCGCCCAACCTCTTAATGTTTCGCCTCAGGAATTCTCTATGAACATGAGCCCCAACGAAAAGAATAGCCCCCAGAACGACGCCGGCGTTTCGAGACGTCGTTTCGTTGCCGGTGCGGCGACGATCGCGGGTGCGGCTGCGGCGGTTCCTGCGAGAACGGCTCTTGGCGATCAGGAGAGTGGCTCGGAGGTATCGGCTGACATTTCAGCTCAGACTCAATCAGGTCGGTTGAATCAGTCGGTTTGCAAATGGTGCTTCAAGAAGATGTCACTTGAGGAGATGGCCGTTGAAGCAAAGAGGCTCGGCCTGGTCGGAATAGATCTTCTCAAGGCTGATGACTTCCCCACGCTGAAAAAGCATGGCTTGGTATGTACGATGGTCTCGTCGCACTCTCTGGCCAATGGCCTTTGTGAGCCAAAGTTTCATGAAGAGTGTTTGAACGCACTTAACGAAGCGATTGAAGCGGCCTCGGCGGCAGGCTATCGAAACGTGATCACATTCAGTGGCAATGCTCGGGGAATGAGTCGCAAGGAAGGAATGAAGAATTGCGTCAAAGCACTTAAGGAAATCGCCCCCGTGGCCGAAAAAGCGGGCGTTGTCCTCAATATGGAATTGCTCAACAGTCGGGTGAATCACCCTGATTACATGTGCGACCGCAGTGACTGGGGAATTGAGCTGTGCAAGCAAGTCGGCAGCGACAACTTTAAGTTGCTCTATGACATCTACCACATGCAGATCATGGAAGG
>JBCCKZ010000199.1:0-8778 GCA_039027135.1 Planctomycetota bacterium | reverse complement strand
CGAGACTAAGGATCTAGTGCCCGTTTTAGGGCGTGGAGGTTCAAGTCCTCTCGGCCGCATTTTCTTTCTAGCGGCGTCCTCGAAGTGGGACGCTGCCACCCCAGCCGAGCTTCTCCCGGAGCGCTCGGTAGTCGTTGTGGCCATCACCGACGACCATCGGAAACGCAACTGGTGCTCGACGAACGACGATGCGATCATCAGCTTGCAACTCCGCAAGCATCTGTCCATCAACGACCAGACCGGTGCTTTGATTGCACTCGATGACTTGCAACTCGAGAACAGCATCCGCTGAGTCAACCAGCGGACGGTAGGTCAGCGTGTGAGGGCTGATGGGTGAGATCACGACCGCGTCGAGTGTCCGGCGAAGTATCGGTCCGCCGGCGGAAAGGTTGTGTGCCGTCGATCCGATAGGCGTAGCGATGATCAGACCATCGCATCGATAACGGGTGGCTAGGACGTCGTCACTGTAGAGGTCCATCTCAAGAATCTGATAGGGCGCTCCGCCAAGAACGGCCACTTCATTGAGCGCTAAATTGGATAGCAAGACTTCGCCACCACGACGAAGCTCAGCTTGTAGCATCAGGTGATCGACGACATCGTGTTTGCCTTGAAGCAATCCGGACCAAGAGTCCAGGAACTCCTCAGGACTCATCGCGGCCAAGAACCCCAGTCTTCCGCAGTTGACGCCCAAGACAGGTAGCGGTCGATCACCCATCTGTCGCGCGGCGCGAAGGATCGATCCATCACCACCAACCACGATCACAAGATCAACGTCTTTCGCTTCTGGGCTGGAAAAGTCGAATGAGAATTCCAGATCAACAGCCAATATCTCAGCCGACTCGGTAATGCTCGAACGAATACGCTTGACCTCGGCGGCTACGTGTTCGCGCTCGGGCGTCCCGAGGATGACGACTGTCGGGCGTGAGGGAATCGTTCGTGACAACTCGCGACGGCTCAGTAAGAAGGAAGCTACCCTCAATTATTGCATAACGGCCACCGATTTGGCGGCTTCTCGACAAGTCGATGCAATCGCGTCAGGTGAAAGCCCGTAGGTGTCCAGCAGATCGTCCCGATCACCGTGCTCGACGAACTTATCCGGCAGTCCGAGCGTCGTGATGACGCGAGTATCCAAACGCTGGCTAACAGCCGATTCCAAGAAGGCTGAGCCGAATCCGCCGACCGACGTTCCCTCTTCAAGCGTGATGACAAATCGGCCCGTCTGGCAAACTCGTTGGACCATGTCTTCATCGATTGGTTTGATGAATCGGGCGTTGATGACTTCGATATCCAACTCACCGGAAAGCAGCTCAGCGGCTTCCATGGCCTGATCGAGAATCGCCCCGATGGCAACGATCGTGCCATCTGGTCCACCTTCACGCTCGCTCTTGCGAATGCACTCCGAGCGACCGAGGGAAACTGGCGTCGGCTCAGTTTCTTGCCGACGCACCGACGCTTTCGGGTAACGAATCGAAGCGGGCTGCTCTAGCTGCAAAGCGAAGTCCAGCATGGGCTGCAGTTCTTCGGCATAACCCGGAGCCATGCAAACCATGTTGGGGAACAATCGCATGTACCCGAGATCGTAAACACCATGATGTGTCGGACCATCAGGACCGGTTAGCCCGGCTCGATCCAGCATGAAGGTGACTGGCAAATTCTGCAGTGTCACCTCCTGGAAAATCTGGTCATAACTTCGCTGCAAGAAAGTACTGTAAATGTCAACGATGGGACGTAAGCCTGTTTTGGCTTGGCCGGCGGCGAAAGCGACGGCATGAGCTTCGCAAATTCCCACATCAAAAAATCGATCGGGAAACTTTTCGCGAACGGGTTCGAGTTTGTTTCCCTGGCACATGGCGGCGGTGATCACGGTTACTCGTTGATCAGCATCCATTGCCGTGGCAATAGCGTCCCGAGCGTACTGGGTGTACGGTGGATTGCCGCTGCTTGCAGGTTTGGCAACCGCTTTGCCATCTCGATCTTTGAAGGCCGGTGGAGTGTGGAAGTAAACCGGATCGTCTGCCGCGGGCTTGTATCCATGACCCTTTTCGGTCACCACGTGCAAAAGAACGGGCCCAGAGATTTCTTTGGCTCGGCGTAGGTATTTGCGAACCAGTGGAATGTCGTGGCCGTCGATCGGTCCGATGTAACGGATACCCAGATCCTCGAACAGCATTCCACCAAGCATGCCTGCTTTGACGCCTTCTTTGATTTGGCCGAGGAGTCGTTCGGTCGAGTCACCGATCACGGGAACCTTGTCGAGGACCTTGATCAGTTCGTTTTTAAAATTTGAGTAGGCGGTTTTGCTACGCAGGTTGTCTAGATACTGCGCCAGCGAGCCTGTGCGAGGGCAGATCGACATCTTGTTGTCGTTGAGAACGATGGTGAGGTCTTGATTCAGGTCACCAGCATTGTTGAGCGCCTCGAACACGATGCCGCTCGGGAAAGCTCCATCGCCAATGACCGCGACACTGTGACGGTCCTCTTTACCACCGATCAAATCGCCGCTACGAAGGCCCACCGCGGTCGAAACACTGCATCCGGCGTGTCCTGTCATGAACAGGTCGTAGACGCTCTCGGCTGGATTGGGATAACCCATCAAGCCGCCGCGAGTCCGAATCGAACCGAACTCTCCGTAACGACCGGTTACCAACTTGTGCGGATAGACCTGATGACCGGTGTCCCAAATCAGGCGATCCGATCGAAAATCAAATTCGCAGTGCAACGCCAGGCAAAGCTCAACGACGCACAGATTGGATGCGAAGTGAGCCGTACGAGTGGCCAGAAGATTACACAGCACATCCCGAATTTCAGCGGCGACTAGTTCGAGCTGTTCCTCGCTAAAGCCCTTGAGCGGTAGCGCGTTGTCGAGCGTCGCTAGAAGAGGATGGTTTCCCAGAGGGTGATGCACGGTGGTGGGTCTCGGCTTAGTCATGATGTCAAACGACTTGGTTTCCGGTGGGGGAGTTTAGTCGTAACGCTGGGCTTCGATCTTGCATTTCAATGGCGTCGATGGGCAACATATTTCGCCAACTCCCGTAAACGAGTGGTTCGACTAGCGATATCGCCAATGAGATGGTCAAGTCGATCGAGGTGTTGCAAGGCAGAGCTAATCAAAGCGTCAGCCTTCGCTTTAGCCGCTTCGATTCCCATCAATCCTGGATAGGTCAATTTCCCGCGGGCATCATCTTTGCCAGTTTGTTTTCCTAGCTGCTCGGGTGTGGACGTCCAGTCGAGCAGATCGTCAACCACTTGAAAAGCTAAACCTACGTCGAGTGAGTAGTCGATGAGCACCTGTTTAACCTCTGAATCAGCTCCGCCTAATACGGCACCTAGTTCCAATGAAACACTGAAAAGAGCCCCCGTTTTCCGCCGATGTATGGATTCCAAGAATACTAACCGTTCGTTTTCATCCCAGCCCACCGTCAGCTCGGGATCGCGTTCGCTGGCCAGATCGTCAATTTGGCCACCAACAAGTGCCGCGGACGAGGAAGCTCTTGCTAAGGAGGCCAACGCCTGGGACCTTCGTTCGGCGTTCTCGACATGTTCGCTCAGGTGCACGAATGCCTGGGTAAGCAAGCCGTCACCTGCCAAAATCGCCGTCGCCTCGTCGAAGGCGATGTGTGTGGTCGGACGTCCACGACGGAGATCGTCGTCGTCCATCGCGGGCAGGTCATCGTGAACAAGACTGTAGGCATGGACCATTTCGACGGCGACGGCCCCCGCGATCACATCGGGTGAGAAGCCGAGTTTAGGTCCCGCAACCACTTCAGCCGCCATTAGTACAAGCATGGGGCGGAGGCGTTTACCAGGTGCCAGCAGCGAGTAACGCATCGCTTCGGCTAGTCGCGGCGGGGTGCAATCATCAACCGCCTTCGCCGCCGAATCGAGAGCCTCGTCGATGATCAGACGCAAATCATCCGCGTTGAATTGATGACTTTGGGGCACTGCTTTGGCGTGTGGAATCGCGACTCGGGTCAAAGACATTGCCTCATTTCAAAACGTAATGGTGTGACTCGGAAAGCTTCTGCCATATTCGACTACGCAATTCTGAAAACAATAGGCGTAAGAAATACCTTAGAAAAGGTCGTCCGAACCGTCCACTTCCTGTTGATCTTTAACCTTTCCACCACCCGTGCGGAATTCCGTCTCCGGCATCGGTTCGAGCTGCCATTGACCGTCTCCCGACCCCGACAGGAGCAAAACACGCTGCTAGGCGAGATCAAGGATTCGGTGACATTGTTTCAGCCTTGCAATCCCCCTCTCGTAATCGACGATTGCATCGCCCAATTCAGCCTCGCCTGACTCCAGTCTAGCGACGATCGATTCAATTTCCCGGACAGCATTCTCGTAGTCCGCAATGTCCAATTCTTCGGAATTCTCCGATTGCTCGGACGGAGATGCTAGTGCCGGTTTTGCAGACGCCTTCGATTTTGATTTTTTCTTAGCCACGCCTCGATAACCTTTCAGTTTTGCAACCTAGGTTTGAATGAATCATTGCATCTTCACAGCGGACCTAACGAGGTAAGTTCGCCCGCAATCAAGCATTTCAACCTATCATGCCGTCGAATCTCAACAAGCCAACTAGCGAATCATCGCAAAGCGCTGCTGACGATTTAGCGGCGCTGGCAAATGATGGGCAGCTGATGCGCGAGATCCTCGATCGGCTGGTGACCCTCCAGACGGATATGGAAAGTCTCCGGAGCCGTGTCGACGAGCCGGCGGCTGCGGAAAGTAGCGATGATGACGGCAGCGACCAAGGTTCCAAGACTGAAGGTCAGGCGGAGGGAATGCGGGCCAACGTAGATTCCTCCGCGAGTGAAGATCCCTCAGCGGAGGCAACGCCCGAGGCCTGCACTGAGAATGAAGATCATTCGAACGATGATCGCGAATCCGCTGGAGAAACTCTTGATCGCGAAGAGCCGATCTACTCCGAAGATTCTGAGATGGATGGGGAGTACGGAGATAGTGGTACCGTCGACGACCTGGGGCTGCAGTCCTTCGAATCTGATTTTTCTGCTGGCGACTCAAGTGAAGAGTCGGATGGCGAGCCGACTGGCGAGCAAGACGAGGCATCCGGTTTGGCCTCTTCAATCCTGGCCAGTTTCGATCTTGATCAATCGTCCCCTGAAAATGAATTGGAGTCCGTAGAGAGTGATTGCGAAGAAAACGATCACGATGCGGGGATCAAAGAAGATTCGATAGTCGTTGACGATGTTGCGGGCGAAGGTCCTGGAGTCGAAGAGGTTGAATCGGATAGCCCAGCTGCTGTCGGGGATGCGGTGGACTCAGCGGAAGTCGACAACGATCCGCAATCGAAAGCTGCTCCGCCTTCTCATACAAATGATCAGGAACTGGATTGGGAAGCTCGAAAAGCACAATTGATAGCCGAACTGGAAAATGCCGACCTATCGGAAGCGTTGGACTCTCCTGTTCAAGAGAATCTTCGGACGACGTGCTTTGAGAGTGCCAAAGACGAAGACGGCGGCTCATCAATCACCAACTCAGACCAAATTGCCAGCACCGATTTGCAGACGTTGGTAATGGCGTTGATCGATGAGGTCACGTCGCTTCGAAATGAACGCCAATCCCTCAAGGACGAGATCGAAGAATTGCAAATGCTCCTTTCGAGTGGAAGTCGCAACAACGGGGACGGTACGGCTTCCGGTGCGATGGCGATCGCTGGAATGCTGGAGATGGATGAACTGGTGATGCAGGAACGCGAGCGTCTAGAGGAACTGCAGGAACAATGGGAGGAGAAGTTCAGACGCAGTGAGATCGAGGCATCGATCGAGCGAGCTAATCTGTCGCGCGAGCGGAAAGAGGTCGCCGAGATGAAGTCAAAACTCGAAATCGAGCTTGAGCAGTTCAAACGAGAGGAAAGGACGGAGGCTGAGCTTGGGCCTCAGGCCAAACGCAGATGGCTGGCAAAGCTTGGTCTAGGCGATTGATTCCTCAATCCCCTTCAACCACGTCCTGGCGGATGATTGGCTAAAAGCGGCATCAACGCAGACTGAGCACTCGCTTGGTGAACCAAATTCATAGCCACGCCGTCGAAACCCTATGAGTATCGAAGAATCCGAGCCGAAGCCTGAGGATCCCAGTCTGAAAAAGCCAGCGGATATCGAAAATCGCGAGCAAGACGACGATGTGCAGAACGACGAGGCGATCGCCGTGGCCTTCCGCCGTTCGCTGGTGGTCATCGCTCTGATCGGCGTCGTTTTTGCAGGGATAGTGCTAACGCAAATATCAAGTCGCTCCGAGCCGCAGAAGGTTGAGAAGGAGGTTACGGTCCCAACTAATCGCGAAGTCGTCGCCGAAGAAAGCGTTCCGAGAATCCCTTGGACTCGAGTGACGGATTCGTGCGGCATTGACTTCGTGCATCGTTCCGGAAGAGCCGGGCAAAAGCTTCTCCCGGAAACCATGGGCAGCGGTGTAGCCGTCTTGGATTTTGATGGTGACGGTCATCAGGATCTGTTTTTCGTTAACTCGCGTCCTTGGTCCTGGGATGAACCTACGCAAGAACAGCTCGATCAGTCTTACTGTCGTCTTTACCGAGGAAGAGGCGATTTCAGTTTTGAAGACGTGTCTGAATCGACTGGATTGGTTTCGGCAATCGGTGATCCGATCTACGGGATGGGTGTTGCCGTTGGTGATATCGACAACGATGGTGACCCTGATCTCTACGTCACGGCGGTAGGACCCAATGTGTTGCTTAGGAATGACGGCGGAACCTTCGTCAACGTGACCGATTCGTCTGGCTTAGCGGGTGGCGATGAAGATTGGGGAACCAGCTGCGGGTTTGCTGATATCGACAATGACGGCCTGCTGGATCTCTTTGTTGCGAATTACGTCGCTTGGGATCGTGACTCCGATTTGAGCCAAAGCTTTACGCTGGACGGAAAGAACCGAGCTTACGGGCCGCCGAGGGCTTTCTCGGGTGCGTTTTCTAGTCTCTATCGAAATGCGGGTGACGGGACGTTCGTGGATATCACCGCGGCCGCGGGAATCGAGATTCGTAATGACGACACGAATGTTCCGCTCGGCAAAGCAATGGGACTCTCGCCGGTAGATTTCAATCGAGATGGTTGGATGGACTTGGTCGTGGCCAACGATACGGTGAGGAACTTCTTGCTAGAAAACAATCGAGACGGGACATTCACTGAGATGGGTCGGATCGCGGGTATTGCATTTGATCGAGCAACGGGATCCGCTCGCGGCGCGATGGGAATTGATTCAGCCATCTTCCGCGGAGGCGATACGCTCGCCGTTGCTATTGGGAACTTTGCTAACGAACCTAGCGCCCTGTACATGGCAGCTTCGGGCCGCAAGCAGTTCATTGACGCGGCGATGTTCACTGGATTTGGTCCGCCGACACGTCGTGCGTTGACATTCGGGACCTTCTTTTTCGATGCAGATCTCGATGGAAGGCTCGATGTGTTTGGAGCGAACGGACATCTCGAGGATGAGATTTCTAAGACTCAAAACTCCCAAACCTTTGAGCAACCTCCGCAGCTGTTTTGGAACGCGGGTCGAGAGGCTTCGAGCGAGTTGATGTTGGCGGACGCTGAATGTGTGGGTGAAGATTTCCTACAACCTGTGGTGGGCCGGGCTGCAGCGTTTGGAGATTTCGATGAAGATGGTGACTTGGATGTGGTGATCACCGTCAACGACGGCCCGCCGACTATCCTCAGGAATGACCAAAAGGTAGGTAACCGCCATCTTCGAATCTCGCTGCAGGGAACCCGTTGCAACCGTGACGCGATTGGTGCAACGATCTCACTCGAGCTAGATGACAAGACCTTGGTCCGTACGCTCATGCCCACACGAAGTTACCTCAGCCAAACCCAACGCGATGTCTTCTTTGGACTTGGTAAGGATGCAATTATCGAATCGATTGAAATCCAATGGCCAGGATCCGGTGGTGAACCAGGTGAGACGCAAGCAGTGCCCGTCGAAGGCATTGGAAGCCTCTTGCAGGTCGTCCAGGAAGGATGAGCAAGACTTGCTCCCTCCCGGGCCATTGTTACTTGCACGAGTTGATCGCCGTGTGAGCCGTGACCCGAATATGAGCGAAGCGAATGAAGGGGCCGGGCAGGGAACCCAATGTCATGGGAACAATTTTTGCAAATTAACAAACCTGTGTTTGCCACCCGAGTGGCAAGGCTCTCGACCTTCTGGCCAAATCTTGCCGTTTATCGGCCCGGTGCCTTCGCGACTTCGTCGCATCCGGCCCACGGCTCACGAAAACGGTGCACGCAAACTCTTCACGGCCAATCCCAATCCGAAGCGTCAGCAAGGGACACCGGGACGTTCAGAAGTTCCTTGCGCAAACCGTGAGTTACGAGAGTCTTGTGTCAGCTCTAAGAAGCGACGAATCGGGTTCCTTCAATCGGCTGCAGTCTTCTCTGTCTGGTTGCTATGCAATCTCCTTGCATCCGCCCAATCTCCGGTGCACGCAAATGACACCGTGCGTGATCCCGGTTCTTACCTGGGCATCAATTGCGGCAAGTCCGGCGTGCATGAGACCAAGCAAGGTATCGCGCACTATTTCATCGAGCGCAACATCGCCACCTTGAATCTGGCGTCTGATCTTGGCTTGGGCTGGGCCCGAGTTTCTGGGGGACCCGAGCAGTGGTACGAGGGTGGAAAACCGTCACCGAAGAATTTTGAACGGGTGATTGAGCATGCGGGAGAGCGGCGTATCCGTGTGTTCCTGTTTCTCGAATATCGGGGTGACATCAACCGAGAGTCCATCGATGATTTTGACTGGCCGGCTGTGGG
>JBCCKZ010000198.1:0-8785 GCA_039027135.1 Planctomycetota bacterium | reverse complement strand
GTTCGGCTTGCGAACCAATGAGCAAAAAAGCAATGCTGATAACACACCAAGCGTTGCCGACAGAATCGGTGCTTGAAGATCAAGCGAATAGTGTGGACTGGTTTGAATTCCTTGGAGCATTGATGTCGCAGTGCACAACCAGATCAGCAGGACACTGCCGATGATCCATGCATCCAAGGGTGCTGGTGCGAATGACTTGAAGAGTCCAAGCCATTTCGTAGACGTTTCCGTTCGCGGACGATTGCTCATTGAGAGTGATGGTTGTCGAATTTCCGGTTCTTATACGTCCCACTTTTTCACCTTCGCCAAGCAAGGGACTGCGAAACGGATGTGTTCTCTGTGCCTTTGGGCTCCGGAAAATCCGCTGCGACGGCGCACGCAGACTTGAAATCCGTGGGTTTGATCATGGTGAATTGTATGCGTGATGCCGCATGAATAGACTGTTAGCTTTGTCAGATATCACCGATTCTCGAGTACCCGATGCTTCGATCGTTGACCAACCGGGCGTTACCGCCCTCGATTTTCCTTTTCGTGTTGAGTTCGATGCCATTTCTTCAGGCGCAATCAACGCCGCTAAAGACGGGCCTCCCAGAGTCCTTGAAGTTTGCGCCGATCGACGCATCTTTTTATTACTCCATCTCAAACGCCGGCTGGCAGTGGGATCAGCTTGTTAATTCGAACGCTATGAAGCAGTTTCGAGAAAGCAAGTTTGGACGCGAGTTTGTGAGCTACTTCAAAGGAGACCTCTTGAGGGATCTGAAGAGTAACGATGAGTTCGATGAAGAGTTTGTAGCCCTGGTCGAATTCTTCCAGTCTGATGAAGGGAAACCGCTTCTCGATTTAGCACTTCGCTTGTCCAAACAGGAGTTGTTTGTGTTTGGCGACGGCTTGATCGGCAAAGCCTGGGGAGACGCTTTGAAAGTTCAGCGAGAGATCTTGCGAGACATACAAACAGGCGATTCAACCGTTGATGATCTTCAGGACCTTGATGTCCTCATGTCAGGCGTTCCCACGATCATGGCGGGTGGCAAAGTTGGAGCGAATGACTACGACTTCATTTCATTGATGCTTGATAGATTCGAGCCAATCATCCGGAAACAGATTGGCCAGGTAGAGGATCTTTCGGACGTCGAAAAAGAGTATGTGCTTTCACGGCTCAATCGATCGAAGGAAGGCGCAGCGTCGGACCATCTAGTTTTGCATCTGGTCGGTAATGAGTATCCCTGGGAGTCGATGCGCGATCGACTTCAGACAACGGACCTCGAGAAACTTGAGGAGCAGATCGAGAAAATGAAGGCGATGGAATTTGTTTTTTCCGTCGGACGAACAGGGAATCACGCCGTTGTTTGCTTCTCTTCAAATTTGAAGCATTTGAGTGACCTTCAGAACCCAGATCCGCTTTTCAAAAGAGGGACGTTTGAGCCTGTGTTGAAGGCGCGTTCAAGAGCTTTTACATCAATCGGATACCAGAGTAGTGAATACAAACAACTTACCTCTTGGTTGACTATTCTAGAGCCAGCTGTCCAGGTCAGTCTCGCAACGGTGCAAAAAGATCTCGCCACAAAGCTCGGCGATACTGAAGAAGCTCGAAGCTTCCTAGCGGATGTGCAGAATGACGTCGATGAATTCATTAATGACTTACAGAAGGTCTACAACCCACCCGGTGACTCACTCAGTTTTGGTTTTTTGTTTGGCAAGGGTATCGCGTCACTAAGCTACGACTTCCGCAACGATTCGATTCAAGCCTCCAACCAGGTCTTGGATGTTCTCAGGCATGTTGGAGAAAAGCCCGCTTACTTCAGTGCCGCCGGTAACGGTGAACAGCGAGAGTCTCTCTATTCGAAGTGGGCCAGTCGCGTGTGGCAAAGGTCCGAGGAAATGGATGCGATCATGGGTAATGTTGCTCCCCCATTCGTTTTTGGACCTTTGGAAGAGTTGTATCGAATCACTGTCGATGAGTTTCTGCCTTCAATGGGTGACGAGTCTGCCTTTGTTATCGATCTCAGTCAGAGTCAGGACTCTTGGCATCCGGCACTAGGTGGATTTACGATCCCCGCGCCAGCTTTAGTATTCGAAGTCGAAGACGCCGTCGCGTACCGGGGTTCTTGGCGCAAATATTACGAGACGATCAATGAGTTAGCCGCACCCTTTCGGCCTATGCTGCCGCTACCACCGGGACAGGACCTGCCGCCGGCTGTGGAGTCAGATATGGAGGATGGAATCTATTTGCAGGTTCCGATGGTTGAGATGCTTGGAGCCAACGAAGCGTTTCGGCCAGGCATGGCACTAAATGAAGGTTGGTCGGTCTTCAGCTTCTTTCCTTCACAGGCGGAATCGCTGATGTCGGAATCGGAACCTTCTCTACCATCGCCGTTATCTAATTTGAATCGTCCCTTGTTAACGGCGAGTCATTTCGACCAGGGGCAGATCTTCGATCTCGTCATCAATTACGTGGAAGATGCAAAGCCGATGATTCTTCAACAGCTTTCGGAAAGTCAAGCTTCCGATCCTTTCGATGAAGGACCTGGTAATTCTTTCGAACAAACCGTTCGAGAGATGACCCCCGAAGAGCTGTATGAGGCTATCACCGTGTCGATCGATCTTATTCGATGCATGCGCTCTCAGACCTCGGCAACCTACGTCGAGGGGAACGCCATCGTTTCGCAGAAAGCGGTCGTGTTTGAAGACCTCCCGTAGACACCAAAGCTGCTAAAAGGGGGTTGGACACCGGGGCGGCGACGCAAATTCAATCGTTTTGGTTGCTTTTTGCGGGGTGACACACGAAGGATTTAGGCCGTCGCCGGGCGTGGCCGATGGCTATACTAGATACCTGTAGTTGGCGGAAATTGATCGATCCGCTTGATTGCATCCCGCCCACCCAACCGTGTAGCCCCCGGGATTACCCCCGGAGGTTAGCTCGGTCCCCACCTTTTGCCACGCAAGTCACCATGCTTAATCGTCGTAGGCTCCTTCAAGGACTCGCCGTTAGTGCCGCGATCGGCCAACCGCGGACAGCCACGAAAGCTCACGCCGCCAACGCGGCTTCGCTATTGCCGACGGATCGGACCCCCAAGCGGGTCGTCTTCTTCATGCAAAACCAGGGATTTGATCCCAAGACGTGTATCCCCAGAGGCATTCACCACAGCGGGTCACTCGCCAAAGCGAAGCTCCCCGAACCCATTGATGCCCTCGAGCCCTACAAGGATCGTCTGCACATCATCAATGGTCTGCACGGCATCCACACCAGTCCATCACACAGTGCGTTCTTCGGAGCCCTGGGTGGTTATCGTGGTGGCGACGGTGTTCCACCAAGTGCATCAACGATTGATTTCGAGATCAGCAAGGTATTGCCCCAGACGCTCTTGCCGCATCTTTGTATTGGGATGGATTCGATCGAGAACATGAAGGCCAAGCCTACGATCGCAACTCTGTCAGCGAGCGGCGCCGGTCAACCGATTTTCATGCACTCCAATCCGAATCAGCTATATCAGATGCTCTACGGTGGTATCTCAACCGGTGAGATTCGTCGGCAGCATGAAGCAAGGTCCGGCATGCTCGAACAAATTGAGCAATTAGCGGCGGCAAAGGGTCATTCGTTGCCAATGCAAGATCAAGAAAGATATGGTCGGTATGTCCAAGGTTTCAGCGACGTCAATTCGCTCCGTGATCGATTGGACTCAGTTTCTGGACATTTACAAGCGTTTGCACCGGAGGTTGATGAGCTCTATGCCAATCCCGAGTTTGAAACGGACTGGCATGATCGGTTGCTTGATCTTGGTATATCTGCCTTAACGTCTGGAATCACCAACACGCTAACGATCGGATCAGGTCGAGGAGAGATTTTTGGCGCTTGGAAAGGCCTTGGAATTGACCAGCAGGGCCATAACTTGGGTCATATGGACCAACCCGAAAATCCAATTTGGATCAAGATTCGACAGTACAACTCGCGGATGTTGGTTCGGATCATGGAGGCGCTTGAGGCGATTCCCGAGGGCAGCGGAACCATGATGGATCATACGCTCATTGTGTACACCAGTAACAATGCGGACAAACAACACACCAATGGTGCCAACTGGCCGGTGATGTTGCTTGGAAATCTTGACGGAGCATTCAAGACCGGGTGTTTTACCCAGGTGGACGGCCGGCGTCCGGTCAATGCTCTTTACACGACTATACTGCGGGCGGCTGGGTTGGCTTGTGATCACTTCAACTTAAGTGAGAAGCAGGCCCGTCAATTCGATTCGGGTATTGGGCCAGTGAAGGAGTTGCTGGCGTGATCCGGTGGCTCTTTTGCCTGCTCGCAATTTGCTTGCCGCTTCGACAAGGCGTGGGCAGTGACTCTTACATTCCCGGCCAACCAGCTGGGACGGATTTTCAGGAGTTCGCCAACGATTTTCTCGCGGATTACTGCATTGATTGTCACAGCGAATCAGATCCGGAAGCGGGGCTTTCGCTTGAACATTTGGGGCCCACTGATGAGATCAATGCGGCCACATGGAAAAGTGTCTGGGCGCAGGTGAGTCTCGGTGAGATGCCGCCTGAGGATGGATTTGAGCCTGATGCCGTCGAGCGTCTGAAGTTTTCCGAAGGCGTGATTGATTCACTGCAGTTGACGATGCGTGATAGAGGTGGATTCAGCGAACACCTCGATCCAAACAAAGGTAATTTCATTGATCATGACTTGCTTTTTGGGCCTCTTCCCGAAGGTATCAGGCTCAAGCCGACGTCATCGCCTGCACGGATTTGGCGGCTCACACCTTCCGAGCATGTGACGCGACTCAACGAACTAATCAATAGCGAGCCCGAATACGATCCATCGAAGCCAGGGCAAAGGACTCACGGAGACGCTGTCCCCACTAATCATGGTGGCGAGTTGAAGCTCTACTTCGGAACCGACCGAATCATACAGTGGCAGGGGGGAACGGTTGCTTACGCCACGGCGGTCAAGAGTATCCCGGCGGTCTTGTCGTCCGCGCGAGATCATGGCATAGAAAACTATCCGGATTTATATTCGGTCAACAGTGCCGAAGCGACACAGATCATGGATGCTGCCGACGACATCATTCGTTACATGATCGAAGGCCCACTGAGCATCGCGGAGCCTTACCAGATCACGGACAATCCGCGATCCATTGCTGACAAGATGAAGGGTGATCTTCGTGGTCTGCCAACAAGTATTGTTTATAGCAAGGAAGTGGTTCGCCCCATCACGCCAGTGTTCGAGTTGATGAACGATCCTGAGTTCTCCGAGCGACGTCTTCAGGATGCCGTTGATTACCTATTTGAGGCGTTGACTTTTCGCCCGCCAAACGCACACGAATCTAAGCAGTACATGGCCATCGCCCAGCGGGCGATTGATCAGCTTGGGTTTAAAGATGGGGCGGTTATGGGTCTTTCAGCCATCTTTCTCGATCGCGACGCATTGTTTAGGCCCGAGCTCGTTCTTGATGGGCAAGCGGATGTGCATGGACGCGTCATGATGCGAGACTGGGAACTAGGTCTGGCTGTTCAACATGCACTTTGTTACATCGCTCCGGATGAAACCTTAAAGAATGCTATTGAAGAGCAGGGGATGCGGACGCGCGAGGACGTCAAGCGGGAGGTCACACGAATTCTCGATGATGACCGCATTAGAAAGCCTCGAATCTTGCAGTTCTTTCGTGAATACTTTGATTACGATCGAGCTGGTTATCTTTGCAAAGATAATCGAGCGTTAGCCGACACCGGTGTCGATATCCGTGGGCAGAATCACTACCAAGCGATGTTCGATGGTTCGGCAAGCACCGACCGACTTATCGAGTTGATCTTGCAGGAAGACAGGGATGTCCTGAAACAAATGTTGACGACGCAGCAGGTGGTTGCGACCAAGAAAGACCGCATTTATTTTGGCGAACGACGCACGAATAAGGAAACGTCTGCATCATTGGCCGCTGCTCGAAAAGCTGAAGCCGAGGCCAAACGTATCGAAGCGGAGAAGCTAGCCGCTCGAAAGAAGGCTGACCCCGATTACGAACCGACACCAAAACCCAAGAAACGGCCCGAGAGAATCAATCACAAGGTCACCGAAGCCAATTTGGTTGGTGAATCGGTATTCGCTCGAGTGGGCCGACGTAGCTTTGGACGCGGGTCAATGAAGCCCGAGCGAATTCTTGCGGAAGCACCGGAGGGACAGCGGCTGGGAGTTCTCACCCATCCCAGTTGGCTTGTCTCTCATTCTGATGCGATGGATAACCACGCCATCCATCGTGGGCGTTGGGTACGAGAGCGACTGCTAGGAGGTGGCATTCCAGACGTGCCCATCACGGTTGATGCTATGCTGCCCGAAAGCCCTAAAGAAACACTCCGCGAGCGAATGCAGGTTACGCGCGAGGAGTATTGTTGGACCTGTCATCAGAAGATGGATCCGCTAGGCCTACCTTTTGAGATGTATAACCACGCAGGGTTATTTCGGCGAACGGAGCTCAATAAGCCAGTGGTGACTCAAGGTGAAATCATTGACTCGGGTGATCCTGAGCTCGATGGTCCCGTTGCCGACGCGATTGAGATGATTGAGCGTTTGGCCAAGAGTGAGCGCGTGGAACAGGTCTTTGTGAGGCATGCTTTTCGATTTTGGATGGGACGCAATGAGACGCTTCACGATGCTCCCGTGTTACAGGCTGCTCATCATGCCTATCGAGACAATGGTGGTAGCATGAAAGCGTTGATTACATCGCTGCTAACGTCGGATGCGTTTCTTTATCGAACGCGTGAATGATTGCGTGAGCCGAGGGAGGAGTTCGACGACTCGTCGGGTGATAGTCTTGCCAGTGCGCATTGGCCGTTACATGAGTTATGCCAGTGGGTGAGTTATGCCGGTGAGTGAGTTATGCCGGCGCCTGAGGCGTCGCTCTGGCTCACCCGTACGGCTCATCGGGACTCCCAACTACCTTGCCTTACCAGTGATCTCTCCTGGTGACTCAATGGGAGCCGTGATGATCTCTTCGATCATGCCATTCTTTTGAACTTCGACACCGCGGCCACCGCGACTTGTGACTCGGTACTTTGCCGTTGAGATCGTTTTAGTCGCGCCTCGATTCGTCTTGAATGTCAACAGATCGCGATCGCCTTTGCTGGCTTTGAATCCGAGCAATTCATCGTCCTTGCCGAGACGTATCAATGTCACACCTTTGCCGGCGCCCGAGAGGTAATTCACTTCTTCGGCGTCGCATACAATGGCTCGGCAACGACGCGTGGCAGCTAGGATCACCTCGCTTCCATGAATGGCTTCAACACCCACGATGCGGGCATCACCGGTCACTCTCGCATACTTGCGTCCACTTCTGGTGGATGCCTCGGCAAACGGCTCCAAGCCAAAACGAAGCGCGAAGCCGGAGCTAGTCACAGCAAGCGCATGCGTTTCGGGGCAATAGTCAGAGCTTGGATCTTCAGCGATGTTCCCAACCAGTCTTGAGTCCATCGAGAGGACGGCAACGATTCTTTCTCCGTCCTTCATCTTGAACAGCTTCTGAATGGGCTCACCGAAACCTGTTGACTGAGGCAAATCAGCGATTCGGGCGGTGTAGCAAACACCCAACGACGAGAATAACGCGACACTAGACTTTGTACTTCCGGCAACGCAAGCAAGCACGGCGTCACCCTGACGAACTCGAGCTTTGGAAACGTCCGGAATATTTCGTTGTCTTTTGATCCA
This sequence comes from Planctomycetota bacterium, assembly GCA_039027135.1. Taxonomy (GTDB): domain Bacteria; phylum Planctomycetota; class Planctomycetia; order Pirellulales; family Pirellulaceae; genus Rubripirellula. The sequence continues at coordinate 1,095 of JBCCKZ010000198.1, read as the reverse complement.
TCCATCACGTGTCACCAAGATGTGGCAATCCTCGGCAACAATGAAGTCTTCAGCGGAAATCTCGGTTTCCTCGACAACATCGATACGTGTGCGTCGTTTGGCTGCCGCATCTTTTCCATACGTATCAATGATGGATTCGAGTTCTTCTCGAACGATCTTCCATCTTCCTGACTGATTCGTGTCGTCTGTACTTTCTTTGAGTAGCTTGCGAATCTGGCGTGCTCGTTTGTTCTTGTCCTTCAGCTCATCGAGCACAACGTTGATCTCGAGTCTTGCCAGCCGATAGAGTTTCAATTCGAGGATCGCATCGGTCTGTTCCTCGTCGAGTCCGCCGCCCTTATTATCGGCTGGGAACTTTCGCATGATCTTTTGGGCTGCATCCGCTTTTCCATCACTTCGCCGGATAATCCGAATGATTTCATCCAAGGCATCAAAGATCAGTGCAAAGCCATTAAGGATGTGAATTCGTTTTTCAAGAGAACGAAGTTCGTTTTCCAATCGATTGGTTACAACTTCCAATCGAAAGTGTAGGAAGTGCCAGAGAATTTCTTTGAGCGAGAGGCGATTGGGCGCGCCGACCTCTGCATTCTCGGTCGGTACCAAGCATGTCAGATTGACGTTGAAGTTGTTCTGAAGCGGTGTGTTCTTGTAGAGGTAGGCAAGGACCTTGTTCTCGTCGGCGTCCTTCTTGAGTAACAAATCGATGCGGATTTCATCGGTTGAAAGGTCGCGCACTTCGGTAACCAGCGGTAGTTTGCCACTGAAGACCAGCTCGCCGATTCGCTCGCACATGGCGGCTTTATTGACGCCAAAGGGAATGGAGTTGACTTGCAAGACGCGAACGCCTTTCGCACCTTTGACGATCTTGTGAGTGCCTCGCAGCTTGATCGTGCCACTACCGGTGGCATAAACCTCGCGCAGCTCTTCCTTGGTGTTGATGATTTGTCCGCCGGTCGGAAAGTCTGGGCCTTGAATCGCATCGTTGGCGACAAGCTGATAATCCTTGATCTCTGGGTCGCGCAAGAGCTTCAGCAGCGCCGATCCAACCTCCTTCAAGTTATGAGGTGGAATGTTGGTCGCCATTCCCACTGCAAT
>JBCCKZ010000197.1:0-8800 GCA_039027135.1 Planctomycetota bacterium | reverse complement strand
CGGCGGTCAGCTGGATCAAATAGCCCGAGACAAATCGAGCAGCCATGCCTAATTTTCGAAAGACTTGCGTGAGCAACCACGCAGAGTCACGACATGAGCCACGACCGATACGAAGCGTTTCGGCAGGCGTTTGAACACCAGGTTCCAATCGAACGGTGTAATCGACCCTGCGATGAGCAATCTGATTGACCTCAACCAAAAAGTCGACTAAACGATCGGTCCGAAGTGGCATTTTGGCAACAAAATCATCGACCGACGGATCATCTTCTTCCACGCTCAGATAGGGCGATAGCTGACGAAGATTCTCAGGCTGGTAGTCGAAGGGGAATTGATCGGCATACTCGGCAATAAAAAAATCAAAGGGATTGATCACCGTCATATCTGCGATCAGGTCCACGGTGATATCGAGGTGGTCGATCTTCTCGGGGAAGACGTACCTGGCCATCGGATTGCCAAACGGATCCTGCTGCCAATTGCGAAAATGGTCGTCAGGTGAAACTTCGATTCCGTATGCGATGATGGGCGTTCGCGCGTGGTATGCCGGACGCAGACGCACTAGCTGCGGATCAACTCGAATTGAACGTTCGTACTCGTATCGAGTGTGGTGATGAAGAGCAACTTGGATGCTCATGCGGTTGCCTCTTCTTTGGCTTCTTCTAAGTACATGTAGTCTCTTCCCAATGCATCGCTCACGTCATTGAGATCCAATTGAAGACGATCAATGAATTGGTGCATACCACCTGCGACAACGCTTCCAGCGTCCATGGAATCAAGCCTTTTCATCAATTCGCATGCGGCCTGAGAAGCCTTCGACTGCGAGGAACGATTTGCAAGTTCAATGATCCGATGCAACGATCGCTTGACACCCGAGACACAAAACACAACCGATCTTGGGAAGGCTTGAGAGAAAAGGAAAAACTCGACCACTTTGGTAATATCGACGTACTGATGTTCGCGACGGTAGGCTTCAATCCCGCTGCAAGCTTGAAGCAAGGCGGCCCATTGAAGATCATCCACCGCGGTCCCGGGACCATGCTCGGATGGCAACAACTGGAAGTACTTCACATCAAGAATACGACTCGTCTTATCGGCACGCTCAATCAGGCGTCCCACATTGGCGAAATGCCACGCTAAATCTCGCGGCATGGTATGGTCGAGTACGCCGCTGAATTGGATGGCCAGACGGCGGACTTCGACAAGAAAGTCATCGTCCACGTCATGGGGCTTATGCTCGGCTTGGTGAACAAATTGATAGAGATCATTGATCGACTCGTAGATCTCTGACGAAAGCACCTCGCGTACACTTCGAGCGTTTTGACGGGCCCATGCGAGGCTCGAAATCATCGAGGAACCATAGTCACGATCGAAAGCGATGAAGGCGGTAACGTTATCCTCATCGGCAGTCGGATAGTGTTCTTTAAACCACGCCGTATCACCGGTGACTTGAACAAGAGCCTCCCAAGGGTTTTGGGTGGTCTCAGGTTGATCAAGCTGAAAGGTGTGAGTGATTTCGAGAAAGCGAGCCAAATTCTCGGCACGCTCGACTTGGCGAGCCATCCAATAGATCGATTCAGCAACACGAGCTAACACAGCAAGTTCTTTGTTGGCGTTTAAATGAGAATTTATTAATGAGCGACGTGAAAGCCGTGGCGTAGCGGCTTAGCTTGCGATGGACAAAGCAACACCAACTGCTCGATGATCTTTTGGGTGCAAATCGTCATTTCCTGTCTGGATCACGCATGGCAAATAAAAACTGACAAAGAGCAAATGACAAATCTTGCTCGAAGAGAAGAAACGCTTGCACACTCTCCTGAAAAGATCTCCCAGCATCTCACGTCTCCTGAATAAGATCCTCAGGAACCTTCGCCGGTAGTTTTAGCTCGGCAAGGTCTTCCCCCTCGCCCGCGATGACCCAGGTGTCTTTCGAGCCGCCCCCCTGCGAAGAGTTCACGACGAGCGAGCCCTTTCGCAAAGCCACGCGGGTCAGACCACCCGGCATGACATCAATATCAGCGTTTCCCGCGCACAACACATAGGGGCGCAGATCGACGTGACGCCCCTCAATACCTTCTTCAGTAAGCGTGGGAACGCGGGAAAGCGATAGAGTTGGCTGAGCGATGTAGTTGCGGGGATTGGCGATAATCTTTGCGGCAAACTCGTCCCGCTCGGCTTGAGTGGCATGCGGTCCAACGATCAAGCCATAACCACCCGATTCCGCGGCCGCTTTCACCACCAACTCGTGCATGTGACTAAGCACATACTCACGATCCTCATCGCGATGACAAAGATAGGTGGGGACATTGCTTAAAATTGGTTCGCTGCCCAGATAGTACCGAATCATTTCGGGCACATAGGCGTAAACCACTTTGTCGTCCGCAACCCCCGTGCCCGGTGCGTTGGCGAGCGACACGTTGCCAGCACGAAAGCTGCGCATCAAACCGGACACACCAAGCATTGAATCTTTGCGAAACGCTTCAGGATCCAGGAACGCATCGTCGATACGTCGGTACAAGACATCGACTCGGCGCAGACCATTGACCGTCTTCATGTACACGACGTCGTTGTCATCAACAATCAGGTCGCGCCCCTCTACCAATCGCACACCCATCTGCTGTGCAAAAAAAGAGTGCTCGTAATAGGCGCTGTTGAAAACACCGGGCGTCAACACCGCAACAAGCGGATCATCCACATGAGGCGGAGCGATTTTACGAAGCATCCGGTACATACGTGATGGATAATCGCTGACCGGACGCACGCGAGACTTTGCAAAAACCTTTGCAAAGTTGGTCTTCATTTGGGCACGATTTTGCAGGACATAGGAAGCACCGCTTGGGCATCGAAGATTATCCTCAAGCACGTAGAACCCACCATCCTCGTTTCGGACAAGATCAGTTCCCGTGATGTGACACCAAACATCTCCGAAAGGCCGCAATCCCTCGCACTGCGGTATGTAGCCGCTCGCCGATCGCACGGTGTGCTCGTCGATTACGCCGTCTTGAATGATTCGTTTAGGGCCATAGATATCAGTGAGAAACAGATTCAGTGCCGCGATCCGTTGCTTCAAACCCGCCTCAATGTGCCGCCACTGCATCGCGGAGATGATTCGCGGAATCAGATCAAACGGCATGATCTTTTCGGTTCCCGCGGAATCGCTGTAAACCGTGAAGGTCACGCCCATGCGAAAGAGTGTTCGTTCGATGGCGTGCTGCCGATTCCGAAGTTCTTCAACGGGAACTTTGGCTAGTAATCGAATCAGAGCCGAAGCATCAGGTCGAGCCTGACCGTCAACATCAATCAACTCATCAAAAAAACCGTCGAGCTCATAGTCTTCAAGGCGACAGTCTTGGTCTCGGCCCTTTGCCATCGCAGCAGTCTTTAATGATGAGTGGCCGCCTTGCGACTGGGTGGAACGTTCGGAATCAGAAGTTTGGTCTTGCGAATGCATGACGACGGTGGTGGAAACCAAAAATATTCTGTCGGCAGCGGGCTGAACGGATCCTCATGGCAAAAGCCCTGTCGGTGCGTTCCCAACGCTGCAAGATGTCGATACTGGAATCGCTCGTAAAATCATCCTGCAAAACACCGGATAGACTTTCCACCTTAGGGCCGCCAACCTCGGGAAGCTGGTCGACCTGTCGAGCGAAGCGTCAAGTGTAACCCTGGTCGCGAACCTGCATAGAGTATTTCCTTGAAGACGTTCACCTGTCGCTGCGGCGGCACGCTCTATTTTGGCAACCCCGTCTGCGTCGCCTGCCACTCGACACTCTGGCTATGCGATCACTGCAACCAGTTGGCGGCGGTGGATCCCAGCCCATCCGAAAACGGGGATTTCATCGAGGCATCGTGCAGCGTTTGCCAGCACCCAATCCGCCGCTGTGAGAACCAGGATCACGGTGTCTGCCTAGGATCGCAGGTGATTCAAAGCGATGATCTTTCGGAATCACTCTGCAGATACTGCCGCCTCAACCACACCATCCCTCCGTTGACCCAAGCCGGCAATCTCGAAAAGTGGCGACGACTGGAAGCCGCCAAGCGAAGGGTCCTGCACGACATGACTTCACAGGGCCTACCTCTCACTGACCAGGACCTCCCTCTCTCGTTCGCTTTCCTCGAGAGCACATCGGAACACGTCGTCTCGACGGGACATTCCAATGGTCGAATCACCATCAACATCGCGGAGGCAGACTCGATCTATCGTGAAAGTGTGCGAGTGCAATTTGGCGAGCCTCAGCGGACACTGGTTGGCCATTTCAGACACGAGCTAGGCCACTATTACTGGCAACTGATCGTCCGCCCTCGAATGATCGAGGCGTTCCGCTCAAGCTTTGGAGACGAGCGCAAACCAGACTATGCATCTGCTCAAGAGACCTACTATCGAGACGGTCCGGCTAACCAATGGAGTTCGCGATTCGTTTCGGCCTATGCTTCCATGCACCCTTGGGAAGACTTTGCCGAAACGTTTGCGATGTACTTTGATATTGTTGCGATCATCTCAACGGCAAGGGATTTCAGCCGCGTTAGAGTGGCAGCAACACTTAGTCAGTTTGACCGAATGGTCAAAGCGTTCATCGAGATCGGTTTAGTAGCCAACGAAATGAACCGTGACTTAGGCTTACTTGATCTCGTTCCCGAGGTTTTCAATGACACAGTGATCGAGAAACTGAGGTTCATTGACCAGATGACCAGACTGGTATCAAGCCGCCATTGAATTGCCCTCGCGATGACGCCACCGTACGAACGCATACGTCAACAACATGCTTAGGCCCACCGTAGGTAAGATTATTCCCATTGCAATAATCACAACGTAGAGCCATTTGGGCCAAACGGCTTCGACGCGTTTTGGAACACCGGAGTTTCTTGGACGTCTGCGAGTCAACCACATCCAAATGCCAAACAACGGCAGCATCGCTAGCCCAACCGACACGATTAACCAGATGATCTTGGTTACCATTCCGCCAACGCTACCCACATGGAGTGGATAATTCCAATTTGCATAGATAGCCATTAAGGGCAAATCTTCAATCCGATGGTCTGCCAAGATCTCTCCGGTGCGTCGATCAAGATGGATGACCCTTTGAGCTGACGGACCGTAATGGCCTCCCGCTTCGATCGTGATTGGATCTGACTCGGAATTGCCCATGGCAATCGACATTCGCGCAGTTGGAACCTTCCGTGCACTCATGAGACGCATGACCTGATCGATCCCAAGATCGGATTGATCAATATCCGACACAGATTGCGGCGGATTCGTGACGACATCAAACTGTCCACCAAGAAACCCGGTAATCAAAAAAAGCCCACCCCAAACCAACGCGTACAACAGTCCTGTGATCGCGATGACGAGGGCAGCCGGCGCGATGAACACGCCGCTTATGGTGTGCAAGTCCCGAAGCTTGACATATCGGCTGGCATGCAACCTGGGAACGAGAACACCGCGCAAGTTTTTCCAGGACCGCGGCCACCAGAGCACCAAACCGGTCGAGATAAGAACGATCGTCCAGCCAGTAGCAAGCTCCGTAAGAACCCTTCCGGCCGTTCCCAACATCAATCGCCGATGGATAGCCAAAACGATCGTAAACAGATTGCTTTGAGGCACTTCGCCCAAGACTCGATCAACTTTTGGATCAACGTAAATACGTCGAATTGGATTGCCACGAGTATCCGGCTTCCAAAGGACCGCAGGAGCACGCCCCGATTGCCCTTCAATTTCAAATCCAAAGAGTGAGTGATCCTCATCCACCCACTCCGCCGATCGCTCCACCATCGCTTCGAGCGAATCCGAATCAGCGTTAAAGCTCGCCTGAGTGATCTCTGAATACCACCAAAGTTCGAGCTCAGGCTTGAAGATGTAGAAAGCTCCCGTCACCGACAATGTAAAAAGAACGGGAGCCGCGATCACGCCAGCCCAAAAATGCCAAATCCAAAAGGTCCGTTTGAGCTTGGCTTCGATTAGCAAGAACACTTCCTGAATGAGGTTGGCAACTTTTTTTCGCCATTGGGGGTTTTTTTATTGAACTTACTTGACAAGAACCGCCGAGCCCGTAAATCATATAGGCGTCACATCGACAGCATTCTTACGCAGCAAGCCAGCACCGGGATCCCACCCTGCCCGCCAGCCACGGAAGAGTCACCTACTTCTTAGGAAGTGGTTTAGATCTCCCCTGGTATAGGTTCATCTGGTGTTTTTTCTCTCTAGCGCGTTTTCGCGACGTCGCTCCAACGCCAAGCCGGAACGTTGTTCCGAGCTTCGTCGCGTCATCCCCATCGCCGGGATGTCCCCTGAAAAATTAAAGCTACACATTGAAAGTCTGCTTCAAGACGAGAACTTTGAAGATGCGGTTGCTGCGATTGAGCAATTGAATCGCCTTGAGCCCCTTTCAGACGCCTACCGTATCACACAGGCTCGTTGCCACGCCAAGCTCGGAAGGATCACCGAGGCGAGGGAAGAATTCCTTTCGCTTGCTCTTGGTCGCAAGATCACCGCAACCCAAATGTTGCAAGTTGCAAAGGGCCTTGCGGATCTTGGATGCCCGGACTTGAGCATGCGAGTGTGTGAGTGGGTGATTGAGTCGGATGAATCCCATTCACAGGCGTATTTCGACATGGGAGTGTATTCGGCGAAAGCCGGTGAGCCACTCTACCTCACCGAGGCGTTAACCCACCGAGCGATACAGCTCGACCCGACTAATGCTAAGTATCGGTTCGGGCTCATTGCTCTCTTGGTACAGCTAGGTCGCGACGATGAGGTCGCCAAACACTGTCCTGAACTGGAAATCAGTCAAGTCGACCAGATCTGCTGCGTTGATTGCTTGAAACGCGTCAAAGCCTGGGCTGCGAAGACTGGCTATCAGGAGTTGGCCGCCGCTTGCCACGAGCAGTTGGCCGATCTGATGTCCACACCACACACCGAGGGAGTTCTTGCATGAGCGCCCTCAACGTACTCGTCTTTCACCTGCTGGTGATTGGGAGTTTATTTGCGTTCGTTGTCGTATTGGGCTTGGTTCGTGATCTGGCAAGGCTTCGAAAGCCTCGTCAGCTGCGGCACCGCCCGCTTGACGGCCGGACTCGACTACGCCGCGTCGGTCTACCAGAGACGTTGGTTTAGGAGAGTCTGCTACGAAATCGGAATTCGACGTTGGGACAATGCGGGAAGGCTGCATTGGGTGGGCCCACGTCGGGTTCCGTTTTCTTTTTTCTATCAAAAGTCTACACGCTAGGCAAATCAGTGTGGGCTAAGGTCGCGATGGAGGAGACTTCTACATCTCCAGATCAAGTCGCCCGGAAGAGCTATCTGGCGTTGGTTGTTGTGAATCATCGCCAGCCGGTTCGTCGGACTGGTCCTGCGAATCCTGCTCGAAAACGTCATACACTTGACGTCCGTCGCCGTGTCGATCTTGGCTGGAGTCACCAGCATCAACTTCACCCGATGGCGTCGCTGAATCGGTAGTCGTGGACTGCGCGGTCGAACGAGTCTGCTGGTCATCAGAAACACCTCCTTTGGCGGCTGCTCTTGAAGTGGCCGCGATGGAGCTAATGGCGCTGACACTGTTCGCACTAGGAGGAATCGCACTCATCTTCGTATCGCCTTGTGGTTACCGGGTAAACGAGCATTTGATGGTTCCGCAACGTTATCTGAATCGTCCGTTGATGCTCCGGGTAGCCAACGCTGCAGTGTTTGGCTTACCCCGTCGAGTGCACGACGTTGGATCATTGGATTATCGATAGGCCCCTGAACGTCGATTGTCCAAATGGTGTAACGGCTCGGCCGAAATGGCTTCGTGATTTGACTGAATACGTTTGTGGGACTGACCTGGGTGTCAAAGGTAAGGTCGAGCTCACGGAACCGACTGAGTGTTCCCCCTCCGTGCAACGAAATCAGATCGCCCCAAATCTGCAAGTCGCTGAACGTTAGCGTGTCGCTAAACAAATTGAAATCGACAGTACCATCGGTGAAGGCATGCTCTTCCGTCGCGCGAATACTCAGCAAATTGAAGACCTGCACGATGTAGGGCAACCGATAAAGATTGGCTCCAGTAAAACGCAGCCGACCGGCACCCTTGAGCAAATTGATGCTGGCGATATTGCCCTGTAGCTCCATTTGCCCGGACACTACACCCGTCAGATCCTCTCCTGACTCGCCAAACTCCAAGAGCACGGTCGGCAGCTGGACGCGATCGACGGTCATGGTTGTCGAGAAATCACCCGCACTGAGCTTTGCTTGGCCGAACAAATCAACCTGGCCGTCGAACACGCGTGCCGTGATGCTCTGGCCATCATCAGGCAATCCAATCTCGAGTCGGTCATCGGTAATCGTGAACGGCCCGCGAATGCGAGTCGTGTGGATATCGAAAATGTGTGCCGAATCAATATTCATGTCGCCTCGGATAAGCACATGCAGGTCATCTCGGTGGCCGGCCATACGCACCTCACCTCGAATGTCCCTGACGGGTCCGACATCACCCAACCGATTACCTTCCAATTGCATCAGTACATTCCAGTCGGCTTCGAACTGGTGGTCATCCCGAGTTGGAAGCCAAAGTGATGTATTGCCGCGAACTCCCACGGGGCCCCGTAGATTGATTTGCCTCATGTGGCTTCGCATCGTGGGGGGAAGTGATCCAATGAATTCTGCATCGTGCAGTAACCGGCTATCAGGCTTCAGCCCCAGATCAAGACGCCAACGGCCATCGGGTACGCGGTAGCAACGACCATCGGCGATAATCCGAGTTTGATCGTGCGTTGCGTGCATCGATTGCAAACCGATACTAACCCCATCGTAGGTCGCCGTACCGTCTCGTAT
>JBCCKZ010000196.1:0-8810 GCA_039027135.1 Planctomycetota bacterium | reverse complement strand
GTTCGACGAAAGTACTATTTGGCTTTATACGTTGATAATTTCGCTGGAGTGCCTTATCGATTTCCTGTTGGACATCGTCGTCAAGGAACTTAAAGCTCTCGATCTCCCGGACGAAGCACCTTTGCAGGCCACCATCGCTGAGAACCACAACCGACTTTGGCTGGATTGGTTCGCCGTGAGTTGCTTCATACTCTTGATGAACTCCCACGAGAACTCCTTCGATACTACCACGAGCTCGACTTACACTGACTTTCGAACCACTTAGATTGGTGAATAGTCCCTCCAAGACATTTTCAGGATCGATCCTGACGTTGCCCTCAAGCTCATTTGATGGACGAAAAGTTGGCGGCGACTCTACTTTCACATTTCCATAAACGTTGAATGAGGCCAGTACATCCGCAAGATGATCTTGCCTGACGGGGATAGAAATTCGCCTTGGTGATTCGCTGTCCACGTCGTAGCATCGCTGGAAATCAGCAATACCATTGGAATAGATAACAACTCGATTTCCGCTCATACGCTCGCAAGTCCTCTTCGCCGCAAATTGCAATATTCAAAAACTCATTCTAGCAATCTCAACTCTTCGGGCATGATGCCAAACGTCTCCCACCAAAACTGCGAAGGCCTATTCTTGTGCCTTCGCCAGAATCTTCTGCCTTGGCTGATACTTCGATCTCGAAGTTGCCGTTCTTCTTGCAACTGATCATCAAAAGAGAAGCATTCACTTCCATCCATGAAGTGCAATATCCTCCTCAACAAGCGGCGACAAACGTAGTTCCGTCCCCTGCTCCCAGGCTCGATTCCATTTTCAATCATCATCGAAATAGTACGGCTATGGTCGGAAACGATGGGATCTAGATTTGGATCAAAGATCGATGTTTCGAAAACACTGTCTTTTCCTTCCATGACCAGAACAAGCCTCTCCCAACCAAACCCGACATCTGTCGAATGACCGAGGGTATTGACGAGATTGCCAATCTCGAGGTCTCCAACAAAAACCTCGCAGCAGTATCCACCGATCGTACCGTCGCTCCAAACGCACTGCTCGTCTTCAAGCACTTCGTATCCAAGCCGAGTCCAAATTCGGCGGTGGTACGATTGAGATGGATGCACTCGAACACAGGTCTCAGTAATCTGAAGATCAGTGAGAATCGAATGCCAAAGTTCAATGGACTCCTCGTAGTCGCCACCGCCGAACGAGAAATTTCCCAGCATTTCAAAATAAGTGAGATGTGAACCATCGCCAATGAGTTCAAGGTCATCAGTTCGGATGCAACTTTGTAGCGAACCATGTCGACCACCATCAGAATCATGAAAACGCCTCTTTACCTGCTGCATGCCGCTGCAGACAAACAAAGTGGTGTCATCATTACGTGGAATTACGTTTCTATCGGTGATCAACGGAAACCCGAACTCTTCGAATCGCCGATGGATGACTTCTATTGGGCTAAATGCGATTTCATTTCGTTATCCTCCAATGAGACAAAACATGCTGCGAACTTTCACTCGTGCCTTATCGATACCAGATCTACCATCGAGGTTCGGTTCATCAGCAAAAAACTTGGAGACGAAGCCTTGCTCACGTTCAATGTCGCAATCCCCTATTATTCTCGATCTTGCTGCCAACCTTAATTTCAGGCAATTACCAATCGGCTCGTACTGCAAAGAAGGCGTCTTGGCCCCCACGAAACAGGCTTCTTCGACGTCTCATCGCGTTGTTCAATGCATTGATTACACAAACGATCCAGCACGCCCTAGCTTAACAGCCGATCCGAGAACGTCAGCCGAAACGCGCTAGCGTCCAGTTTTGGCGAGAGCCGCTGGCTAGCGTCCAATCGGCTGAAAGCTATTCGGATAGGTTCTAAAGAGCAAACCGGCCAAACACGATTTGTGATTGGCCGGTCTGCGTTGAAACATCGGTTTGATCGTCCTAGCTGACCATTGGGCGTCTTCTTCGACGACGCATCAACAGAACAGTCGCAGCCAAAAGGGCACTAAGGGAACCGGGCTCGGGTACCGCCGTGAGTGATGAGACTCGCAGACTGCCGGTAGATTGCAGCTCACTGGTATCGAATTCGACGCCCGCCGCAGCAATGCTACTGAATTCTCCACTTGCCGAAGAAAAGTCGAACAAATCAAGAACTTGGCCAACTGCCAGTGGGTCATTGCCAACAAAGTCGAGCTCCAACACACCTCCAAATGTGATGTCGCCAGCAACTTCAACGGTCTCGAACTCATTCCATCCATCTTCAAAGCCAAGAATCAACTCGCTTGTGTCTTCGAGAACCAAGTTGCCCGATGCGAGCGATATCCCACCATCGATCGTCCCGGCATTGAACACCGTACCGTCTAAGTTGACGCCGGTTTGTACCAACACTGCCGGTGTGGTATCAGCCGAGATCAGGCCTCCGACCTCATTGATGATGTCACCTTGGAATGTTGCACCGGGATCATTCGTGAACAGGCGAATGCCCGCATCGATAGCATCGCTTCCCTGGAGAGCGTCGCCCTGACCAAAGATCTGACCGGCGTTGCGAACAATGCCCGCTTGAACGCTGGTCGGCGACGAACCAACCTGAATTGAAACGCCGGATCCGGCTCCACCTCGGGCATCAATCGATCCACCCTCCTGATTATTGATGGTGAAATCGGACGCGGTTCCATCGACGTAAACCGTCCCATTACGTTGACGACCGGTTGCGGCGATGCTGCCACGATTGTTCAAAGTCAATCCCGTGCCGTCGATATTGAAGGCACGGCTGTCAGAGCTAATCGTTCCGGTATTGTTCACGACGCCACCGGTGTGGTCGGCACCACCTGCGGTAACCGCGTTTCCAAAGTAAACCCCGTTTTGCGTTCCGGAAATCTCTCCCGAGTTATTAAGGGTGCCCTGAAAGCTCGTTCCGTTGACGGCACGGAATCCCGCCGTCGTTCCGTTATTGCTCTCCGAATTGATCCGGCCACTGTTGTTGATGACACCCGTGAAAGCACCCGTCGTACTGCCATCAAGTGCACCGTTCACGCGAGACCGTTCGAGCCGGATCCCATCACCTGCGGCACCGCTGCCCGCCGATGCGTTTCCACGACCCTGCAAAGATCCAGAATTGTTAATCGTGAAATCATTGCCAGCTTGCGAGAGTTCCACTGAGAAAGCAGCTCCCGAGTTACCCGCACCCGCATCGATCGAGCCGCGGTTATTGAGCGTGAATCCCTGTGCGGTGGAATCGGCGTACACAGTACCGTTTCTTTGGTTGCCGGTACCAACAACCTGACCGTCATTGTTGACGATGAGCCCCGTGCCATCGATGTTCAAGGCTCGACTATCGGAACTAATCACACCGCGGTTGTTGACGACGCCACCGGTGTGGTCACCGCCGCCGGCCGGTGTTGGATTGCCAAAGTACAAACCATTCTGGGCTCCCGAAATCGTTCCCGAGTTATTCAGCTGACCCTGAAAGCTCACTCCATTGACGGCGCGAATACCGGCGGTTGTACCGTTGGTGGATTCCGATGTGATCGAACCGGAGTTGTTGATCGTGCCGGTAAATGCCCCCGTCGTGCTGCCATCAAGAGCTCCGCTAACACGAGTCCGTTCAAGACGAATACCATCACCAGCAATTGCTGCTCCGGCATCTGCACTTCCACGTCCCGCGATCGTTCCCGCATTGTCTATTGTAAAGTCGTTACCTGCCGAACTCAGTTCGGCCGAAAAGCCAGCACCCTCATTGCCCGCACCCGTATCGATCAACCCGCCGGCTCGGTTGTTGAGGCTAAATCCCTGTGCGGTGGAATCGGCGTACACGGTACCGTTTCGTTGATTGCCAGTACCGATAATCTGGCCATCATTGTTGACAATTAGCCCCGAGCCATCGATGTTCAGAACGCGGCTATCGGAACTGATCACACCGCGGTTGTTGACGACACCACCAGTGTGGTCGCCACCGCCGGCCGGCGTTGGATTACCAAAGTACAAACCATTTTGGGCTCCCGAGATCGTTCCCGAGTTATTCAGCTGACCCTGAAAGCTGACGCCGTTGACGGTTCGAAGACCGGCGGTTGTCCCACTGGTCGAATCGGAAGTGATCGAACCGGAGTTGTTGATCGTGCCGTTGAATGTTCCCGTCGTGCTACCGTCGAGCGTTCCGCCCGCGCGAGTGCGTTCAAGACGAATACCATCACCAGCAATCGCTACTCCGGCATCCGCACTTCCACGTCCGGCGATCGTCCCCGCGTTGTCGATTGTAAAGTTGTTTCCTGCTGCACTCAGTTCCGCTGAGAAGCCAGCCCCCTGGTTGCCCACACCCGCATCGATCAACCCGCCGGCTCGGTTGTTGAGGCTAAACCCTTGGGCGGTGGAATCGGCGTACACGGTGCCGTTTCGCTGGTTACCAGTACCGATAATTTGCCCGTCGTTGTTGACGATGAGTCCGGTACCGTCAACGTTCAATGCGCGGCTGTCAGAACTAATCTCTCCTTGGTTGTAAACGACGCCACCGGTATGGTCTCCGCCGCCAGCCGGCGTTGGGTTGCCGAAGTACAAACCATTCTGGGCTCCCGAGATCGTTCCCGTATTGTTCAGCTGACCCTGAAAGCTGACGCCGTTGACGGTTCGAAGACCGGCGGTTGTGCCATTGGTTGACTCCGATGTGATCGAACCGGAGTTGTTGATCGTACCGGTGAATGTTCCCGTCGTGCTGCCTTCGAGAACCCCTCCAACACGAGTCCGCTCAAGCCGAATACCATCCCCAGCAATCGCTGCTCCTGCATCCGCACTTCCACGACCAGCAATCGTCCCCGCATTGTCGATTGTAAAATTAGTCCCCGCCGCATCCAGCTCTGTAGAAATGCCGGCTCCCTGATTACCGACTCCCGCGTCAATGCGACCACTGTAGGTGTTGTTGATATTGAAGTTATTCGCGCTGGAGTCTGAATAAATCGTCCCATTGCGCTGATTGCCCGTCCCAAGGATGGCGCCGGAGTTACTTACATTGACCTGGCCACCAATGTTTACCGCGCGGCTATCACTCAGGACTTCACCGGTCGAGGTGTTGGTAAGGTTCCCAGAGCCAAGCCCATTGGCAAAGTTCACGCCATTGACGGTACCTTGGATTGTGCCGCCATTGTTTATATCGGTGTTCGCTTCGGTGTTCACTGCGGTAGCATCGGAAATGATACGACCTCCCGGAACATTGTTGACCGTAACGCCATCGGCACCCGCCGGAATATTAACGGCATTGCCAGTGACTTGAGCATTGGCTTTAGAAGTCAAGAGCAACAGGGGAGTCGTGCAAGCAATCAACATCGCGAATCGAGATCGCATGCGACGACGTCGGTGAAAGTTATTCATAAGAGGTTCTTTTCTTGTTCCTGAGAGACGTGTTGGCCGTATGCTGATCTGACGTTGAGACAAGTCGTGCCAGCGTGAAGACACCACAAGATGTCCCGTCTCGACAAACACATTGCAGGATGAAAAGAAATTTGAAGAAAAACTTATCGCTTTGATTAAATCTCCAAAGCGACTTTGTTTAGCGATCGCGAGTCACTTGCCTATCGCTATAAAAAAGAGCCTCGACTCCAAAGATCGGAGTCGAGGCTAAGGTGATTGATGCTTTCGTTTTTCATCTCTTATTAGGAGACGAAACGAACTCCTCTAATGCTTGAATAATGACTTCGTTCCTTGACCATCACGAATCGCGGCAGCCGCGTTATAAACATCTTGATCGATGGTTTCCGAAACGAACTGAACACGCCCATCGCCAAAAGCAAAGGATGCACCGCCGGGGTGCTGGCTACCAAAAGCACCATTGCGACGATTGTGAATGATGCCCTCACCAGGTGGCGTATTGATTGGATTGCGAGTGGTTCTTAACGTGTCCGAATGGATACGCCCATAAGTCCATATGTTGGACGATTCCCACTGATCGGGAAGCCTCACCTCGCCAATGAAAATCGTATTTGACAGTCCGTCGAGGATGTCCGTCGTTTTTCGCGTACGCCCATAGACAAACATCCCATCGTTGTCGTACTTGACCGTGTTTTCTGGGGAGTCAGGTCCCAGGGTCCCCTGACAAAACGCATAGTCGGCGGTTGCTGCTTGGGTCAGTTGAGCATACACCTGGCTCAAAGGCTGAGCTGGCGAACTGGGACAAGAGAAAACACCAGGACGCATTCGAATGGCATTCTGCTTTGCCTCAGTCGCATCCACGTACCACGAGGTATTGTTCAGGTTGTCGACCCATAGTCCGGTCGCTCGCCCGTCGAGATCTCTAAACAGACTGTCCTGTTCAAGATAAGGCAGCAACGGCACGAGCGCGCTAGCCCCACAAAGTCGATTCGGAATGTTCAACTCGGCGCATGGGCTTTGTGGCCAACGAGGAGTCTGTCCCACCGAAGAAGAACACCCCATTCGGCCAGGCGGATAAAACCTTTTTTGTGATTCATGCATTGAAAGAGCAAGCGAGACCTGTCGAAGCCGGCTGTGACACTGCAGTTTTCGTGATGACTCGCGCACCGATTGAACAGCAGGTAGCGTCAAGGCAGCAAGAATGCCGGCAATCGTCATACCGACCAACAACTCAATCAGCGTGAAGCCATACCGACTCAATCGACGTCTAAAGCGAAGATTTCGAAATCGAATCATTCGTTGTCCGGGGACTCGTTAGACCCGTTGACGTCTACTTGCAGACTAGGACGCAAATACGGCGAGATCACGGCCTCGTCGAGGGGAGAGACTTCATAAAAGACAAGCCCGTCGCGTTCGCTCCGCGACACCGACAACCCCTCATCTTCGAATCGCCCCGTTGGAGGGTGCCAGTCACGTTCCAACCGATCAACAAACACAACTACAGGCACGCCGTCAGCCTCGGCGAGTAAGCTCGTCGAGTTGCGGCTGATTCCCGCTAAGTACGAGAGTCCAACCATGCGATATTGGTCTGGTAAGTCAATGAGGTTCATGGCCATGCCTTGTCGAACACGGAATGTGGAGGCGAATATGGCCTCATCCTCACAAATCCAATAGGGCTTGAATCCGTCCTGGACGCACTTCCGGTACGCAAGTGTTAATGGCTGTGGCTTGAAGGCAACCGCCTGATTTTTTTGTCTTTGGCCAAAGTAAAATTGGCTTCCCACGATCAGCCAGGCTAAGCAAGCGGCGACCGCGATTAACACCAACCGTGTACGGGACCACTCGGACCTTGCCCGATCACTCGTAACAGCAGCAACTCGTTCCTCTTTAAATAAGGATTCAGTCTTGGCTTCGGACCTGAATTCTTTGAGAAAAGATAGATCTGGCTCGCTTGGAGGCTGGAACTGGCGTTTGATAGAACCATCGATCCGAGTCTGCAGATCATCCTTGGGGACCTCATGGTTAGGCTCCGGCGGTGGTGCGTCCTCAGAAGGCAAGTTCTCACTCACGAAGAAAGCTCCCGAGATTCATCGCCAGACGGATCAGTTTGTAGTTGCTTTCTCATGGATGTTCTGGCGCGATGAACATGGCTCATCGCCGTTCCCTCGGGCACCCCAACAATTTCGGAAATCTCATCGTATCCCAGTTGATGAACCGTCCGGAGCAGCAAACAAGCTCGCCGCTCAGGGTCGAGTGACCCAATCGCTGCGGCAACCTCATCGTCGAATTCGGACTGACCTTCCACCAGTTCACCTGACAGAGTAACCGCCAAATTGGCGGAACGATCTCTGCTTTGGCTATTGCGTGGTTCGGATTCCGCTTCTGAATGTACGCTCAGGCCAGATTCCCTGCGACGTCGAGCGGATTTTAGAAAATTTAGCGCCGTGAACCGAACAATTTGCGACATCCATGCAATGAAGCTGGTGCCTTCGGCAAACTGATCGAGTTTTTTGAGTGCCGTAATCGCCGATTCTTGAACAATATCCTCAGCCGTGTTCTGGTCACCGGTAATGGCAGCCGCCAACGTCCACAATCGCTGATGAGCGTCGCTGTAAAGCTCTACAAATTCCTCTTCGCTCAATCGGCCCATTTCGCTCGTCTTGGATTCGCCAACAAAAGCCTGGATTCATCTGGATTGGAAGTTCCCAAACATGCCTTCACGATCAAATCGCTTTCGATAGCGTTTAACCGCTATCTACGACGACTAAGCGCTATTGGTTTAGATGGCTAGCTTGCAGCAAATGGGACGGCTGCGAGCAGATTCCATTGACAATGAAGACCTGCATCAGAGGCGTCTAAGCAACAAGACTTCCCGAATAGAACCTAGCGATCCTACGGGTGTACGTCTCAGTTGCATATTAGTTCTGGCACCTAATAGAAAACGGCCAACCACACCGTGGGCTCATCTGGCGAGGTCCATTCAACCCTGTGCTTCCGGTGAGTTTCGATATTGATGGAATCACCAGGCAACAAGTTCACCGGTGTTGAATCGCCCTCGAACAGCAGCTTCGCCTCACCTCGAAGCAGTAAAACGAACTCACTTTGGCTCTGGTCATACCAGAATCCCTCGGGGCTTCGATGCCCTGTCGAAACGATGCGTTCGATGCGTGTGGATTCAGATTGTGCAAGAACATCAACAAGCTCTTCAGGAAGCGTTGTTGGAAGGCCTTCGAAAAGGTTGTGGGCACCACTCATTCAGAAAGCTCCATGATCACCTCTTCGCACTCTACGAAACGATCCGATTCGGTTGACCATCGACGCCCCGTCTCCTCAAAGCCGCACTTCTCAAGCACGCGTGTAGAAGCCACGTTCGAAACAGCGACGAGGGCACGCAAGGGTCGCACGGGAACCTCCACTAAAAGCAAACGCATTGACTCGCTAGCGATCCCTTTCCCCCAGTACCTCC
>JBCCKZ010000195.1:0-8823 GCA_039027135.1 Planctomycetota bacterium | reverse complement strand
CTCAACGGAACCGGCCGCCTCAAAGTAAGGATAGTCATAGGTCGCAACATCAAAGGCGGCTGTGTCGCTCCGGGGCGCGTTGGCCGTGCGCGCCTTTGGAGCATAAATGACGCTGAACGCCATCCGGCCATAATCCAGGAGTTCAATCCGACCATCGAACTTGTAGTCAAACTCATCCATCTCGAAAATCTCCTGCCTCCGAACAGACTCCCGGGTCCACGGCAAGCCTGCAATCCAATGGTGAACGTTCGAATTCTCAAGCAATGTTTCATCTAGAATTCAAATGGAAACTGCCAACGAACGAATCGCTTAACCCTACAATACAGACGGTGACTTGTTCTACGTATCATGCGAATCAATCAAGGGGCAACTTATGATGATGCGTCGCTCTGCCTATCGGATTTTAAGGCTGGTTACGTTTTTTGTTCTTGGCTTACTTTCATCCGTCGTAACGTACGCGGAAAAGCCAAGTCTTCATGAGGTTGAGTACGTTCCATGGTCGAGTATTCCCGTGGGAGTCTCGGGGTCTTGGCAAGATTTGTTCGATTCCATTGAGCCAATCACCTATTCAACACCTAGTCGTCGAGTGACCGCTCGCGGAACCGTCCGCCTTGTCGATGGGACTGCTGCGTCGAATGCCGTCGTCTTACTTATCGATGCGAGCCAAGGCAACCTCTCGCAATCCAAACTGCTTCGCAGGGTTGAAGATGATCTCAGTCTTGCATGGCTTCTTCACAGCAGATCAGTCATTGCCAAAACAAGAGCCGATGAAGAGGGACGTTTTGCTTTCGAGCAAGTGGGCACTCGTGTCAACCAACCAAACGCCTTTGGACACTTTTGGACGCTACTCTCGATTGGTTCAGATGGCAGTCTCGGTTGGCAGAAAAGAGTACATGTGTCGCGATCCAAGGGGACATCCTACGTCGATCCAATCGTTTGGGAGGTCGACTCCACCGATGTTCTGCTTCGACCGTCGATCGTCGTGAATGGTAAAGTGCTCGATGGTGAGGGAAACCCGGTAAGCGACGCTATCGTCGAGGCGAACTCTTACACTCGCAGACCTAGCACGAATCGATCGACATACAAACTCATGACCGAACGCATGAACTTCTTCGGCAAAGGATTCCCAACCGAAGTTCGCACGAACCGAGAAGGTCTGTTTTCCTTCAGCGCGATGTTCTCGAATCAGATATGCAATGTGAGTGCATTCGTTGAAGGCAAGAAGTTCGATCGAGCCACCATCTGGACCGGTGAACCCAACGAGCTCATCAAGTCAGAAAATCGCGGGCCATCAGTCTCGGATTGGAAGATCGGTGAGGATCTCGTTCTGACACAACGAGATCCCCAGCTCAATGAACTTCAGATACAGAAAGAGATATTTGGCCAATACACACCAATGCCGACAGCGAAGGTAAGTGGAAGACTCATCGACGATGAAACCAATGAACCTGTCTCTAACGCAACGATCTGTTTCTTTAGTTCACTGGATCCCCCGAAACCACTGCTTGCGGATGACACCGTCGTCGCGGAAGTCGATTCCGAGGGTCACTTTACTGCCGACGTCGCAAAAGCCGAAGGACTGCGTTTGGTCGTCTGTGACAGTCTTACACACGAGGCTATCGACCCAAGAGTCACACAGTCTACGGCTGCGTTGAAGAGCCTGAGCCACACGGTCAATTGGCCTGAAGACTCAACCCAATGGGATCTTGGCGATATTCCAATCGCCGCGAAGCCTTTGATTCGGGTAATTGTTCGAAACCCCGATGGGGAGCCTTCAACGAATTCGGTTGTTTCCGTCTTCGGTACCGATGCAAAGACGAATCAAAGGACCGAGCTCTGCCCACCACTTCGTCAGGATTCGGCCACGGCGAATCGCCTCGTCCTGAGTCATAGCCGCTCAGACTCGCTCTTCATCCTAGCCGAAGACTCGACGTCTAATCCGCCCGGATACGCCAGACTCGAACTGCCCAAACACAACTTTTTAAATCCTGATATGGTTCATGAAGTCGTTCTCCTACCGGCGGCTGAATTGGTCGGTAACGTTCGATTAGATGGTGAGCCATTAGCGGGCGCAATGGTCAGTGTTTCACGCCGCAAGGATAGTGTTGGAGGTCGTGGTGGCAGCTTCTCGACAACTCCAGAGGTTTACTGCAAGACCGACGAAAATGGAATGTATCGAGCCATCGTCGAACCGAAACAGCGTTACATGGCACGCGTCGTCGACACGCCATCAGACATGCCAACTAGCCAGGTTGGATACTTTGCAGAGCCGAGAGGATCTATTCAGTATCACGTTCGCCCATTTGATTTGGAGAGCCCCGAAAAACAACCTGGCACGATCAAGGGCCAGGTCACGGACACCCAAGGAAGTCCGCTGGAGGGATCCACCGTTATGATCCGACAGTATGCTGATCGTGGAAGACCCAACCTTGCTGTCCCGATGCCCTCCACCAAGACGGATAGCCAAGGGCGATTCGAATTGAAAGGCGTAAAACCGCTAGATGCCATCGTCTTGATTATTCCCCCCACCGAACGACAAGATGAATTCATCAACAAAAATCTCAAAGCCTCTGTTGGCGATGATCTGAACATCAAGCTCAGTCGCAAACCGCAAACCGATAGTGGCCGTTTCCTTCCCAAGTCCAAGCCGCAATAGCGTCGTCACGATTGTGTTTGAATCGTGACGCTTACAACATCAACTGCAAATAGATCACATCGAGCCATTCGCCGAACTTGCATCCCACCTCTCGCAAGTGCCCGACTTCTTGGAATCCCAAGGACTTTTGCAATTTCAAACTTGGTGTCTGTGACGCACAAACACCAGCAATCAATGTGTGAAAATTGAGAGCTCTGGCTCGCTCAACTAATTCACCCAATAGTGCTCGTCCGATCCCCCGGCGATGATGTTCATGGTGGATATAGACAGAAACCTCCGCTGTATTCTGATACGCACAACGGCGATTGAAGGCGGAAAGCGAAGCCCACCCCAGGACACGCGAATTGGAATCGACACACGAAACGGAATCATTGTCATCGGCGATCTCGGCGACAATCACCGGGAACTGATCACCGTGTTCGCGGAACCAGTTTGTTCGCTCGGCCTCGGTCTCGCACTTCATCTGGTAGGTGCAGGTCGAGTTCTCGACGTAATAGTTGTAAATCGAGGAGATCGCAGCAATATCCGACTCGATTGCTGTTCTCAGAGAAAAGTCTGCCATGCATCGTCCTCGGGGGCCTTCGCTCGAAACAAGTTTTCACGGACCCTTCAATTCTTAACTGCTTTCGCTTCTCGTCCAACTGCAATTCTCCCAGCTGGCTGAGGCACGCAAGAACGGAAACGGTAAGCATCTATAGTCATCGCAGACTCCGACAATCATCGCGAGTTCCCAGCTGCCCGCCGCCGAATCAAACCACAAAACCAGGCAAACGGTGCCCAAAGGGCGCCGGTACCGACTCATACCTACCAAGGCACTAAATGACACCTTTCGCCATGACCCCTCTTCCGAAACTTGTAGGCCAAGATCGACAAAGATCCCCTCTTAGCATCGTCTTCATGGCGTTCCTGACGCTTCCGTTCGCGAACTTGCCAGCCGATAAACCGGGCTTGCCGAATCCTCAGCCAAACACTGGGTCTGCAGAAACAAAAGAAGATCAAGAAGCCAAGTCGTATAACTTTTTCGAGATGATGCAGCCTGTACCCGCGTCCGCAAAGTTTGTCGACGACGAATGGGAGATTTGGGGCGGTTCCGCCGTTCAGGATGATGATGGCAAATTCCACATGTACTACTCTCGCTGGCGACGACCACTTGGTCACTCCGCTTGGGTAACCCATTCTGAAGTAGCTCATGCAGTCAGCGATTCGCCAACCGGTCCCTGGACGCATCACGACGTTGCTTTGCCGGCTCGAGGTGATGCGTATTGGGACGGCCTGTGTACTCACAATCCAACGGTGCTGAAATACGGAGACGACTATTTCATTTACTACATGGGCAATCGTGGCGACGGCACCGTCATTGAGCCACTCAACTGGACACACCGCAACCTTCAACGAATTGGTGTAGCCAAATCTTCTTCGCCCAACGGCCCTTGGGAACGGCTGGATCAACCGATCATCAATGTCAGTGTGGACGCGAAAGCTGCCGATTCACTTTGCGTGAGCAATCCTTCGGTAGCGATTCGCCCAGACGGCGGAATATTGATGATCTACAAATGTGTTGGGCAAGAAAAACCGCTTCCATTTGGTGGCCCAGTATCTCACCTTGTTGCGCTCGCGGATGAGCCGATGGGTCCCTTCAGCAAGACGGGAAAGAAAGCCTTTGAAGTGAAAGGAGAGAACTTCGCAGCTGAAGATCCCTTTATCTGGCGAGGTGATGATCGATACTGGGCCATTGTCAAAGATAACCATGGTTACTTCACAGACGCTGGCACGTCGATGGCACTCTTTGAATCATCAGACGGTCTTGAGTGGAATCTGTCGCGAAATCCACTTGTCGCAAAGCTTCAGATCAACTGGGCTGAGAACGGTGTTCAAAGGGTATCTGCTCTCGAACGACCACAACTTCTTTTCATTGATGGCAGGCCTAAAGCCTTGTGCTGCGCCGTCGCCACCAATCGCGAACGCAAGGTTACCTTCAACGTTCAAATTCCGCTGTCGAACAACTAGGCAACGAAATTAGCTATTGATACTCGAGTGCAGCCATCGTGGTACGCCAAGTCGTCACTATACGAGCGTGTATCTAAGAAACTGGAATCACTCAGAATCATCTTCAAGTCTGTTGCAAAATCACCGAAAGATTCCGGGCATCTTCGAAGGAAGAACACCAAACCAATGCGAGGCCCTCAATCAGATACTGCACTACGGGGCTCGTTCAGACGTCATCACAGACACCATTGCTACCCGCGACTTATCCGGCGTGAACTGGATATGAATGCAATGATTGGGATTGTCATAACGGACCCATGGAGGCAACGGGCCAAATGGCCCGTTTTCGTCGTCATTGCCGTGAGACAAACGTGATGGTGATCCGAGTGTCTCCGTTGCGTCATCGAACGATGTGGCCCAGCTTATGCCGAATGGAAGATCGCCATCGAAATGTGGGGTTCTCCCGTCGGGCCCATACAAAAAAACCGTTGATACCCGCCCGCCATCGAATGAAATGTCGATGCCCGTCTGAGGCAGGCCCCACGAAAGACCGATGTCTGGGTCGTCATTGATCTCAGGTTGTTCAGTAACGCCAACCGCCAATAGAAGCTCAGGCAGTTTATCGGGTATCGCGCGCAGAAGGGTTTCCATCAGCTCAATTTACGTCCCGAAGATAACCAACCAAAGCGCCCCGAACAGAGCGACCGTATGACGTGTCACGCTTGAGCAGCACTGCCAAAACAGTAACGATCACGAGGGCCAATAAGTACTTGATGAAGGGCCAGCTGCCAGCGACAGTTCCAGCTACCCTGAGGAGAAAGAAAGCAACCAAGATCGCAATGCTCCAATTGGGCGTCAGCTCAAAGGCAGCCTCAGTGGCGATGCCACTGAGCGGCATAAGGCCTAGAAGCAAAATCACAGCAGGCCATTCACAAAAAGCTGAAGTAAAGAACGCTTCGAAGCTGCTGACGAACTTATTTACTATACCCCCCAACACGATGTTTCTACCACGCCACCTTTAACGAACACCGTATGATTTTAAGCGGATTGTACCAGGCACAACATTCGTTGCCAAAGCTGGAGGGTGTACCAAAATGACCTTCGCGCATAAACACTGTCATGCGACCCGCAAACTACGAGCAGGCATTAAAGTAGTGTTGCTGGAAATCCCATTCAGGTTCCACTGATGTGGAAGGAACACAAGCACGAACCAAAGTCTCTAACACCCGTTCAGGGTCGCAGCTATAGATACCAGAAGCCCAACATTCATTGAATTCGATGACGGCCCAGCCGCGACCAGATATCAGGCCAACATCGAGAACAAACGCGGGCGGGCAATTAACGGCATCACAATCCAAGACCGATTGAGCGAATGCCTTTGCCGCATCCAATTCGTGAGCAGTAGCACCAAGAGTATCCACGTGATCCTCAATCGCATTACCGTATCGCAGGTAGGGACAAATCGTAGCAATAGAACGATCGTAAACGAAGCATCGATACTCAACTTCAAAGGACACAGGTTCACCAACATGGACAACCGATGTCAATTGTATTCTCTCAGTCGCTTCAGCAAGCGATTGCGAAGTGTAAACCGCGGCAGGAAACGCTTTACTTACTGAGTGTTTCACGAACTGAGGTTTCGTAATCGCCAAGGCATCGGAAAGCGTCGTCTGACGAATTTCACGCGAAAGGAAGTTTTCAGGGAGAGCGATCGTCCACTCGGGCGGGCAACCCGTGAGCGAACGCCCCAGTTGAGAGGCGACGTCGAACGCACACGGGGCCGTGAAGAACATCGCGATTTCTTGGTCAGGAGGATCAAACCAATCCGGAAGACGTTGGCCACCAAGACGCAATGTCTCCCAACCAAGATCGCGTGCAGCCTCACGGAGGACTTGAGAGTCGGATGTGTATTGTGAGGAGAGAACTAGCGATGGCATTGGCAACCGACTAGACCGTGTAACGAAAGGCACCTACGACACCGCCCTAAGCGAAGCGAGCGATGTCTGCACTACGAAAATCGTACCAAGGCGAGCCCGTGTGGCCAAACAGGTAAGGTGTGCTGAAGACCTAGCGTAAGCACCATGGTTTGCGACCAAGAACCACGGATGAGCAATTCATCGGTTATCGCCTCGGGCAATCCACCAAGACAATTCCACGACGGCCCATGAGCCATATTCATCGCACGCAACCATCACGATCTATCCACTGCCAGCAAGACAGTTGTCCATAACGCCAGTTTGCACAGCGACGTGTGATAAATTCATTACCTCCACCGTAATGATGAAATCACCTATCACTTCGGGTGATTCAGCGACCGCGCTGATTGGGTATGAGTCACCAAATTCTTCGCGTCAGCCCGCAATCATCGGCTAGATCGCACATCGTAGGAGATCTACGACACCGCGATAAACGAGACGAACGATCCATGAACTACATGAAATTGTACCAAAGCCAACGAGGTTTGCCGAAAGACAAAGGTGTGCCAAAGACCTAACGCAAAAACCATGTTAGGCGAACCGATGCTACCGGGTATCGGCCAATATTCCAGAGCCATCCGGTTTCAAGTCCCAGCATCGAAAGGTGCAATACGGTAATTGTGATTTCAATTCGTTGACACCTTTGAGCGTAATTGTACTCTCGATTTCAAGGTCGAGCGATACAAGAGATTTCAGCGATGCTAGTTGTTGTAGGCCAGCATCGGTGACGACGGTTCCTTGTATCTCTAAGCGCTCAAGGTGTTGCAATGATGCAAGTTTGGCGATGCCCGCATCTGTCACGAGTGTTCCCGAGATACTCAAATACTTGAGGTTTGGAATTGCTGAGATCAAAGCCGCCGAGTCGTCGCCGATTTTTGTGTTGTCCAATGAAAGCCACACAAGTTCATTCAATGAATTTAGATGGCGAAAACCGTAATCCGAAATCGCGTGACCATCCAATTGAAGCGATCTGAGAGAGGACATGTTCGAGATGGCAGGGAGAGAATCGTCCGTGATCGAAGTTTGTAGAATCTTAAGTTGTTTAAGGTTCGTGAGGTTCTCCAACGATTGAAAACCATCATCAGTCACGGCGTTCGCCGTAAATATGTCGAGTTGGCGAAGCCGCTTGATTGCGCCAAGCGACTTCATTCCATGATCGGTAATCGGTGTGCGAATTACCTGTAGAAACTGAAGGTTTGGAAACGGCGAAAGGGCTTGCAGATGAGCATCAGTAACAGTGTTGCCGTATAGCGTAAGGTGCTGGAGGGTTGGTAAGCCAGACAGTCGCGCCAAGCCCTCCGCCGTGATAGATGTGTCGGAAAGATTCAAGCTGCGAAGTCTATTGATGCGGAGTAGATCGTCGATGCATTGGTCTGTAACTTCAGGACCGGAAATTGACACGTCGAGTAGGTTTTCAAGCCTGTGAAGGTCTTCGATGGAGGCGTCGGTTGTTGGGTTGCTAAAGAATACAGCTTTGACCGTAGCGTAAATGTCGTCGCCCAGTACGGCGCGAACGAGTTTTGATCCGGTTGGAGATCTCGAGGTATCGATGAACCCGAAGCCGATCTGGTAATCGTAGTAAGCTTTGCCGCCAGCAGCTTGGATTTTTCCAACGATGGGCCTTTCCAAGCGGGCCCGCGCAGCATGTTTGCCTAGCCACGCGAAAAGCGCGGCGAAGATGAGTATGGCGACAAGCAGTGTATGGATGCTGAACGACAACCACCTCCGATAAGGTTGGGTGATTGAGCGTGTGGAATCAGCTTCACGCATCTGAAATCTAGCGTCGTCTAACAAGAAAACTCTACAACGCCACCTCAGCAAAAGCAGCACAGTTGGAGTATCGAAGAGCGAATGATAACTCAGCTTGGCCTAACCAACAAAAAAATAGTAAGCCGAAGCGTAAAAGCCATATTACAAGGCATACACGGACGGGGGTAACGATGTACCATCAGCATGGTCGGCAAGATCATCCCGGCACTACTCAGTATGCATGAATCCAGAGTCGATCAAGACGGTATGAACGCAAGTTGCGAGATCATCACCAGTGCGAGGGGTCGCGGATGGTGCGTTGCCAAGCCAACGTGAGAACAATGATCACGTACCGGCAGGTGCAATTTGAACTATCCATCGATCATCATCGCCGTGAAACATTCCAAGCACAAGTTGCAGAAGTTCGCCGCCACTATCAGGTGTCCGCCAGTCGTG
>JBCCKZ010000194.1:0-8913 GCA_039027135.1 Planctomycetota bacterium | reverse complement strand
TCGGCTTTCGCGACGGTCATCTTCAGATCCTTCGTGAGCTGCCTCGTGAAGTGATTACCGCCGATCGGCATCGATCGTTGCCAAATTCGGAAGCCGTTGGTCACGATCAAATCCGAGCTG
The DNA here is from genome assembly GCA_039027135.1 of Planctomycetota bacterium. Taxonomy (GTDB): domain Bacteria; phylum Planctomycetota; class Planctomycetia; order Pirellulales; family Pirellulaceae; genus Rubripirellula. The sequence continues at coordinate 8,793 of JBCCKZ010000194.1, read as the reverse complement.
TCGGTACCGATCGAAAGAACGACGCTGGACGCCGGAGGCTCGTCCGCGTTGAACATTTCCGTCTCCAGCCGCTCATGCATGCGGTCGTAGGCAAGCATGTTGTAGAGCGCGATGGGTGCCAATTGCATTTCATCGACTTCCATCCCGGCGCGATCAAATGGCCCCATCTGGCGATAGGCCATTTCTCGCTTCATGGCAAACAGGCCGACTTCACTTTCGAGTGCGTAGCCTTCCTCGACCATCGAACCCGGCATCATTTGGTAATCCCAAACGACGTCCGATAACTCGAATGGAATCTGTTGCCGAGCTTCGTACCGAACGATGTCGGCGATCTTTTTGACTTCAACCGGTGGTGGCTTGAAGAACTTGGCCAATCCGCTTTGACCGGGCACACTCATAAAGACGCGGTCGGTTCGCGCGTCGTTCCGCTCGAGAAACTGCGCCAGTGCCTGGTCGATCAATTCATCAGGGTCGGTCTCAGGCTGGCTAAGGATCTTTGGATATTCGATATAGTCGAATGCCTCGGCAACGATTTCGCCGTCAACCAGCGAACATCGCAATGCTTTCAATGCCGTCTGACCAAGTTCAATTCCCCAAACGCTTGTTGATTTGGCCATAAAAATCAGAAAAGTCGATAAGTTTAGAAGAGGAGGTATGCCGTTTCGGCTGCCCCAGCGACGATGGGAAGGCCGGAACGAGCACCTACGAGCATAACCAAGCTAATCACATTGTATCTATTTGCGTCTCACCAGGTCAAACTTTTCGCGTGACTGATCCCCCCGCCACCCCCCCAATCGCTAGCAACCCGCCAGCAGAACCCGACCAATCGGACCCCAAGCCGGGTGAGCACGTCGTGCTTTTGCCGTCATCGACGCTCGAGGATTTTCCTTCGGACCTCCCGGACGCCGAGGCGAGGAGTCTATTGGCGGGTTGGACCGTCCTTTGGCACCCGGGTTTGTTGACCCGTTTGGGACGGCTTCCGCAGTGGTATCGGGCGGATGATCCGCCAGCCGCGGACCGCTTTGCTGAGGAAATCGAGGATCCCGAGTTAGCCATTGCCAGTCAGATCGTCGTGATTCCGGAGGCATCGGAGGACCAAACGCCCGAGAGCTACGTCGGTTTGGCAGAACAATATGCCACGGTCATCCATGGCGACGACCGTGCGAGCATGGTGGAAAAGTTGGTCGAGGCGGGTTTGATTGACCCATCTATTTGGCAGACGCTCGACACGCCACGGCGGTCGATCAGCGTTTCAGACTTCTTTGCTTTGGGCTTTCTCGATTTGCAGATCCAGGTGATGACTCGTCGTCTGCGATACACGAGCAACCTTGACCGGCCCGAATTGCAGCGGCAGGTTGTTTCCGCGGCTCACGCCATGAGTGCAGGAGATGGTTCAACGTGCGAGGATGCGCTTCAAGCCTGTTTTGATTTGCTTGCCGAAGAGCGAGATCACTATTTCTCCTCCGACCCCCATTTGATCGACCTTACCCTGGTCACAGAATCAGTGATCGAGACAGCAGCCAAGAGCCTGGTCAGGCCTGGGCCTGCTGGCGACGGCTCTGCGGAGACCAACGCGGGTTCGGAAGGCGAGGCATCATCCAACGAATCGTCAGGTGATTATTGGAATTCCGCTGCAACTGTCTGGCCGCACCATCTCAATGCCCTTCTGGATGCGGACGCCATTGAGTCGATTCAATCTCGACATGAAGAACCGGCGATCGAGGCCTTCTGCGAAGCCCTTGCCGATGGCCAAGTGGGTTTTGCCGCCGGGGGCCCTTCCGCCGATGTCGTGCTCGATTGGATGGACCATCGTGGTGCGACAAACGCGATCACCGATGCCTTTGAAAAGGTTCGCCATGGCATTGGCGTGGCCCCCCAAGTCTTCGGTCGTCTCACCGGGGGAGTTCCTTCAGATCTCATCGGTCAGATTGTCAAACTTGGCTACCGAGGATTGATACCGATCGACTTTGTCGAGGGAACGGGGGCCAGCGAAGAGAGCAAGGTAAGCGTTTCAGGTGACGGAGAAGAAATCGAAGCGCTGACAACACGTCCAATCGATGCATCGAGCGACGCCTCCTTTTTGACCATCGGTGTTAGGTTAGGTAGTGAGCTGGATGCAGGTGAAGTCGCCACGGCGCTGCTGACTCATTGGCCCGGTAAGAGTTGTGATTCCTTCGAAGATTTGATTCGATTGTCTTCATGGACGATTGCTCTGGGGCGATTTTGGAAACTGGATGAGTATTTCACGTCTGGACAACGTCCCTACCACCACGCCGTTCTTGGATCGAAAACCCTAGCGGCCTCAGAGACTTTGCTGAGCCAACACGGATCGCTGCGCCAGGCTGCCCAGAATTACTGCGAAGGTGTGCGAGCGAGCCAACTTGAACGTTTGAATGACCTCGCTGATTTTCTTGACGCCGGTTCAGCGAATCCTGATTCTGCAGATTCAGGTCCCTCGGACGAAGGTGTTTTGGCTGATCGATTCGCCCAAGTTTTGGGATTTGAATATGACGAGGAGTCCGCAAAGCAACAAACTGGCGATGTGGTCGTTATCAATCCAATGATGAGAGGGACTCGAACATCAATCGAATGCGGCGGCTTCAAGGACAACTCGTCAATCTTTGCGGCCAGCGTTCACGAAGGACGGTCTCATTTGATGGTCGACGCTCCTGGAGGCGGCTTTACGTTGATTCGTTCTGACTCGAATCGAGCGGTTGCAAAGCGACCGGGTTCAGGTTCGAAGATCTCGCGATGGTTGCGAGAGCGAATCACTGGTGGCGGCGAGGAGATCGCCGGGGGAATGAGTCTTCAAAACGAGTTTCTAGAAGCCATCATTGACCCGAATACCGGCGCACTTGCCAGCGTGATCAGTGGTGCCGTACGGGGAAATCGGATGTCATGGCGTCTTGTAAACCATGCATGGCCCGATGCAACGATGAGGCTCGTTAAGTCCAAGGCCATCAATCATGGATTGCATCGTGGCCTGTTGGAGTGTGATTACGAGTGGAAAGCCGACAATCAAAGCACGGCTCGAGGCCGTATCACTTATCAACTCGATCGTGGTCAGAGACGCCTCCTTATTCGCGGCGAAATCGATGACTTGAAGGCTCCAGCCGGTCGAGATGGCCTTTGGGAGCAGTGGGTTTCGCAGGCGGCGTTCTCCGATGCGGCGGCGAGTTACTACACCATGGTTCGAGACAAGATGGTGGCGACGTCGAAGCGAGAACTCGTTTCACCATTGGGTCTTTTGGTTGACCAGGTTGATCGACGAACGGTTTTGTCAGCTCGCGGATTGGGATTGCATCGCCGCGTAGGAGATCGATTTCTTGAAACGCTCGTTGCCGATGGCCGTTCCGATGCGACGAAGCATCGATTTGAAGTTTCCTTCGTGTTCGATCCGCCATTTGCGATCCAGTCCGCGATTGAGTCGATTGCGGAGCCGCTTATCATTCGCGGCAAGGCTCCGGAATCCATGACGGAGACTGGTTTCTTTGTGCAAATTTCCGGCGGGATGGCGTTGCTTGAATCGATTGAAAGAACGTCTGCCGATCATTCGAGGCTCACGCTGCTCAATCCGGAGTCGGCTACCTTGAAGACTCGGTTGAGATGTTGTTTGGATATCAAGAACGCCCATCGTGTCGTCTACCGAGCCAACTGTGAAAGTCCTGATGAGGAAGAGACGCTTTATCCCATCGAGCTTCGGGATGATCAGAGCATTCCGTTGGAAATCGCCGCGGGTTGCCGGCAGACCATCGTCTTGGATCACTGAGCTGGATGATTGAATATGGAATCTGCCAAAGCCATCGATGATTCGACCCAGGAGCCCGACGATCCACTCGCGATTTTTGTGGCAGCTTGTTTACGAAGCGGATTGGTCAGTCGTAAGCAATTAGCCCGAGCTGCGGATGCCACTGGTGACGCCAGTGGTCATAGCGCCGAACGCATCAGTGATGAGCTGGTGAGGCATGAGATCGTCACGGACTATCAAGCAGAGCAATTGCGCGCCGGACGCGCGAAGATGACGCTCGGCCCCTACCTAATTACCGATTTCATCGGGCAAGGTGGCATGGGACGTGTCTTCAAGGCCACCCACCGTGTGATGAATCGTCCCTGCGCAGTGAAAGTTTTGCCGCTCGAGAAATCAAATGAGAACTCGCGTCAGTCTTTCATGCGCGAGATCCAGTTGCAGGCCGAACTTGACAGTCCGTTCGTGGTCAGGGCTTTTGACGCAGGGCATGATGGCAACGTCCATTACCTCGTTACGGAGTACGTGCCGGGTACTGACCTACGACGACTTGTGAGAATGCGGGCCAAAGAAAATTCACCTTCATCGATCGATGAAGGTTCGAACGATCAGATATCGGCACCCAGTGATCGCGGGGCCGCGCAGTCGCAGGGGCCGCTATCAATGATCGAAGCGGCCTCAATCATTTCTCAGACCGCCAAAGGTCTTGCCTACGCCCATTCACTGGGACTGTTGCATCGCGACATCAAGCCAGGCAACATTCTCGTTTCACCGGAAGGACATGCGAAGCTCTCGGATATCGGTCTGGCGGCGTGGAGTATGGATCTTGATACGGGACCGAGGGCCGGCAAGATTGTGGGCACCGCTGATTATCTTTCGCCGGAGCACATCCGAGACCCGAAGTCCATCGGTATGGCCAGCGATATTTATTCGCTCGGATGTACTTTGTACTACGCCGTGACCGGACGGGTTCCCTTCCCCGGCGGTGATACGAAAGATAAGTGCCGACGTCATCTTCATGAGACTCCGTGGCACCCCCGGAACCTTGCCGCCGATTTGACCGAGGACTTTGTTGAGATCGTTGCGGACATGATGAATAAGGATCCGGCGGCTCGGATCTCTGAGGCTGAAATCGTGGTGCGACGATTGGAGCCCTGGGCGTCAGCCGCCGGCGCCGCGGGGTTGGATCTAACGGCAGCTGATATGGCCGGTATGCAGTCGCTTCCGACGCGATCGGCGTGGCTACCTCCACCTCCCCCTCGAGAACCAGATGCGGTTCCCAATGCAGCACCCGATGCTCAGGGTGCTGGCGACACGTGGGGCGGCGATAACTCTCAAACGTCGCACGCCATACCAGGTACCGAGAACGCGATCGCCGCGCCGCCGGCGTCACTGCAGCCGCACGTCATGCGCCGTCGACGAAAGCCACGTCGTATGTCAACCGGACTGGTGATTGCACTCACGCTTTCGATTGCGGTGCCGCTGAGTCTGCTTGTCGGTGCGATCAGCGGATTCCTGCTTCGTGATCGTATGTGATGTTTTTCGCACAGGACTAGGCCAGAATCCGCTGAGGATGCTTTTGTCTTCGCTTTGAGGCAGAGTTTTGTTTTTGCAAGGCAGCTTCGTTCGCTGAATGCCTATTCGAGTCACGGCTCACATGGTTGTGATGATTGGGTAGACTCATCGCTCATTCGATATTCAATGACTCAAAAATTGGACTGACTGCATGCTCTACGGAATGAACTTGTTGCTATGGAGCGGCGAGGTGACCGACGACCTGATGCCCACCTGTGAAAAGCTCAAATCGATGGGCTATGACGGCGTGGAGCTTCCAATGTTCAATCTCGATTTGGATTACGCTGGTCTCGGACGTCGATTGAGTGACATCGGTTTGCGTAGTACGGCGGTCACCATTCGGACCGAGGAAGATAACCCCATTTCACCGGACGCTAGCGTGAGGCAAGCTGGCATTGATGCCACGAAACGCACTTTGGACGCTTGTGCGGCGGCGGGTGTGGAGACGCTTGTGGGGCCCTACCACTCAGCCCTTGGGTATTTCAGCGGCGCCGGTCCAACCGAACAGGAATGGGAGCACGGCGTTGAATCGATGAAGGCGGTTGCCAAGCACGCTGGTGAGGTCGGCGTCAAACTTGGTGTTGAGGCGTTAAACCGTTTCGAATGCTATTTCTTGAACACGCATGCCGATTCAAAGCGGTTTGCCGATGCCGTGGACGAGCCGGCTTGCGGCATCATGTATGACACCTTCCACTGCAACATTGAAGAGAAGGACGTGGCCGGAGCGGTCAAGGCGGGTGGCGATAAACTCTTCCATATCCACATCAGTGAGAATGACCGAAGCACGCCCGGTGAGGGCAATGTCCGATGGGACGAGAACTTTGATGCCATCATGGAGATGGGTTATGACGGATGGTTGGTAATCGAGGCTTTTGGACTGGCTTTGCCTGAGATCGCAGCGGCAACCAAAATCTGGCGTCGCATGTATCCGGACGAACTCACTCTGGCCGAGAATGGTCTGAAGTTCATGAAGGCCAACATTGAGCGAAGAGCCTAGATGAGCGAAACCCAAACGGAACCGGTCATCATTTTGCTTTCGGGAGATCTGATGTTCGGTTCGAAAGTTACCGCGGCTGCAAAGATGGCGGGTTGGCGCGTGGTTCTTGGTGGAAACATTCCGCCCGAAGACAGCCCGAAGCTCACCGATGACTCCGCTGTTCGAGTGGTGGTGGTCGATCTTTCCACACGTTCGAAGATCGTTGGCTCGATTCGTGGTGATGTCCAGAACCGATTCCCCACGGCAAAACTAGTCGCATTTGGACCTCATGTTGCCGCTGATCGGTTGAATGCCGCCCGCAATGCCGGTTTCGATCAAGTACTGACAAACAATCAATTCAGCTCTGGGTTGCTTGGCTTGTTGGAACAGTGGGGCGCGAACTAGTCAGCATGGCGATGGGTTGGGCAGGTTTAGAGCCGTTGAACCGAAGGTGATGCGGGAAGACCAGAATTGGGATGCGGACAAAGACCAGGATTGGAAAAAGGAAGTGGGTATCGATGACGGGAATCGGATCGTTGCGGTAACGCACGGTTGCCTCAGACCATCGACGGTGGAGAAAAAAGAACATGAGATCGGCGAGCGGGAACCTCTCTGAATGGCTGGGCCTGATTCGCTTCAGTCACACGATCTTCGCGTTGCCATTCGCGGCGATCGCAACATTGCTCGCGTTTGAGAAGCCGCTCGCTGATAGCGGCGAGTTCCCTCAGGTGCGTTGGCAGGATCTGCTTGGTGTGCTGGCATGCATGATTACTGCTCGATCAGCTGCCATGGCTTTCAATCGCTGGGCCGATCGAGATGTTGATGCCCGGAATCCGAGGACAGCTTCGAGGCACATTCCCGCGGGGCGTTTGAGTGGTTCGTCGGTCGTCTGGTTCACCGCCATCATGGCTGGTTTGTTCGTCGCATCGACACTTTTGTTTTTGCCCAACCCACTTCCCGTTTTGGGCAGTCCTTTTGTGCTCGCCATCTTGCTTGGGTATTCCTATGCAAAGCGGTTCACAGACGCTGCTCAAGTTTGGCTGGGTGTTGCTTTGGCGATTTCACCGATCTGTGCTTGGGTTGCGATTAGGGGGACGCAATCAGGACTTTGGTGGACGGAACTGGCATTGCCTTTGAGTCTTGCCTTTGCCGTGGCCTTTTGGGTGGCTGGCTTTGACACGATCTATGCTTGCCAAGATGAGGCTTTTGATCGTGAGGCACGACTAAGAAGCTTGCCAGTACGTTTCGGCATCTCGGGTTCATTGACGGTCGCAAAGCTATTGCATTTGGCCATGCTGGCTGCTCTTGCCGTCTTCATCTACATCGGTACGAGCGTTGGATTTGGAATACCGATGGTGGTTATTGGTACGGCCGTGGCAGTACTCGTTATCTATCAGCATGCACTCGTACGACCGGATGATCTTTCGCGAGTTGGAATCGCGTTTTTCAACACCAATGCCGTCATTAGCGTCGTCTTATTAATGGGGACGATTGTTGATGTTTGGTTGTTATGACGGGAACTTTGCGTCTTTGACCTCAGCGACGTAGTCGGCAATCGCGTGATCGATGACTGCGCCGGCATCGCCGAACTGTTTTACAAATTTGGGAACGTGACCTGCGGTCATACCCAAGACATCGGGCGTAACGAGTACCTGACCGCTGACGTGTGGACCCGCTCCGATGCCAATCGTCGGTACTTCCAAAGCATCAGTGATGCCTTTGCCAATCTCCGGTGGAACGCATTCCACCAAAACCGCGAAAGCACCAGCGTTTTGTGCGGCACGGGCATCGGCAACCAAACGATCTCGGTCGCGATGCATGCGGTAGCCACCATCGACATGAATACTCTGCGGGCGTAGCCCCACGTGAGCCATCACCGGCACGCCCGCCGCGACCAGAGCCTCGATTCGAGCAGATTGTTCACTACCGCCTTCGAGTTTGACGCCCTGGCAACGAGTCTCTTGAAGAACGCGAGTGGCTGCCTCGAGTGTTCGGTCAATGGAAAGCTGGCCCTCGGGGAACGGAAGGTCCACAATCACCATCGCATGATCAACGGCTCGCCCCACCATTTCCGCATGGTAGATCATTTGATCCATGGTGACTTTTAAAGTCGATTCATGACCTTGAACGACCATGCCTAGCGAATCGCCGACTAAGACGATGTCGACACCGGCAGCATCCATGCGTTTGGCCATCGGGTAGTCGTAGGCCGTTAGCATGGCGATGCGTTCGCCTTGCTGACGCATCTTGGCGAGCCGCCGAGTGGTCACGCGTTGACGCGGTTTCGATTTGGCGTTGGGTGATTTGTCGATGGAATCAGGATGGGCGGACACGGCGGGGTCCATGGCAGTGTGAAGGGTCGGTATGATGCGATCCTACCTTTTCTAACGCCAGCCGCGAAGCGACGACCAAATTCATGACAACTCGGATTCAATTTTGTGGGGCGGCTGGAACCGTCACTGGTTCAAGCAGTCGTGTTGAGCATGATGCCGGTCAG
>JBCCKZ010000193.1:0-8930 GCA_039027135.1 Planctomycetota bacterium | reverse complement strand
TCCGAAACACCGGCGTTCGAGTCGAGCTTGATCCGGAGAGAATCTTCGTATTCAACCATCGTATTTGACTTGAGGTTGATTAGCAGCGTGCAAACTTCTTGTCCGCTAGGATGCGCGACCTTCCACGAGGTTCTGGAGTTGCGATCGAACGCAGCATCGAGGGTTGAACCAGCGATCCTACGGTGGTCGTAGAGGACTTGTGAAGCTTCCAATGATCGGAGGCCGCGTGTTAATTTCTCACGCCCGCTAATCACAATTTCGTCCCACTCTCGAATCGCGCTTTCATCATCTCTCGGAGCGGTCGTTTCGATACGAATCGCTGTCGGTATCGCGCCTTTGGGCAACTCATGGAGGAAATCAAGCGTTGTGTAGTAGGGCCCACTGCTGAGCAAGTTGATCCAACCTTGATCGTCAACAGACGCTTCCACGACACTTGAGATTTTGGGTTCTTTAATGATCCAATTGCTATCGCTGACTGCGGTTCTGACGGCATCAGTTGTCCCCGCCTTTGTCAGCTGTTCTGCTAACTCAATGACGAGGTCTATCGGTTGTTCATGGATCGACGGATCGCTCGCCAGTTCGAGCATTTCAGCGGAGTTTGACGTCGTGAGCAAGTTCCAGAAACGCTTTCGCCAATCGTCGCTTTCGTCTTCTGAAAGTCGATTGAGAAGCACTTCGAGCGGCGTTTTAACAAATTTGGACTGAAGACTCTTGCCGATACTCAGTCTCACTCGCGCGAAGTTTTGATCTCCCCACTCGGCTTCACTGTGATTCTTGAAGAGAATTCGAAGCTTACCACTGACCTCGTCTTCTGATCGGACGCCGCTGTTGTCAATCCGGAAGTAGGCGTGCTGGGTCTGTTGAGGCGAGAAGGTTAGATTCCAATTGCGGAGTCCGAGTGGCTCGCCTTCAAAGCAGTACGTCGCAGCACTAGCCAGGATTGGAAGATCCACTTCAGTTCCTGTTGCATCTATCCATGAAAGGCGAAGATCAGTCATTGCCGCACTTCCGTCTTCGGCCCTTCCAAGCGACGTTAGTTTGCCAGATTCTGGGCCCATTCCGTCTGTGCCAGGCATCGCCTCAATCCTGAGTCGGTCGAAGTCGGAAGTGGAGATATCAAACTCGAATTCGTAGACATCGCACAGCGGGTTTTTTCCAAAAGACTCGATTGATCCGTCTTCCCACTGTTCTAGTTCTGCACCTTTGACGGATTGAATGAGTCCCCGATCCAGAATCTTCCATTGATCCTCGTCCACATCAACATAGAACGAGTCCGCTGCAATCGCGTTGCGTAATTGATGAAGAAAAATCTGGATCCTTGGACGAGCCCAGGATGGAAGATGTCGCAGTGTCGAGTAGTCTTCTTGCTCTGTCGACTCCTGAAGTTGAAGTCCAAAGTCATGCATTGAAGCAAGAGATGCCGGCACGTCAATAGTCGCCTTAGTTGGCAACGAACTGTTGCTATCCACCACGGCGATTTCATCAGAGGTCTCCTGAATCTGAGTTGAATCGATAAGCAGGCTGTCAATCTCTCGCAAGACAGTTCGGGTTTTTCGCAAGTTGTCCCACCGAGCGGACAATGCTTGAAGCCTCGCTTCGAGCGACTTGGGATTCTTGCTGCGTCCTAACATGTCAATGACACGATCGATCGAAAGCTTGGCTCTGTCGATTTGGTTAGGCGTTGGTTCGATGGAGTCGCTATTGGCCAACTCGTTCTCGCCGATAGCGAGTTCGTTTTCGATCCGACCTTTCAAACTCTGTTCGCGGATCGATTCTTCAAACTGTTTTTCTCGGACAAGTTTTCGATTGTTCCACTCGGCTTCCGACAAAGCGTTCTGCTTTCGTTGGAAGACTAGTCCGCCAGCGGATCCTAGTATGGCGGCCACGCCAAGGACAATGGCGAGTAGGGTTGTGCTGCGTCGTCGGCGTTTCTCAGCGGTAGCGGCCCTCGTTGCTTCTGCCGCGCGAGCGTTCGAAGCTGCTTTCTCCAACTCCGCTGCTTTGAGACGTTCTGCAGCCCGATTGCGGAAGTTTGAAATGCGTTCGGCTAATTCACCGGCATCTCGATAACGATCCTTGGGGGCCAATGCCAGGCACTTACCGACGATTTCATCGAGTTCCTCGCCGCATTGACTCTGCTCGAGTCGTTCAAAGCACTCCGTCAGGTCACCACGAACAGCCATCGAACGTAGTGTCTCAGAGTCTTTCGCAACATAAGACGCCGAGCCTGTTAACAAATACGCGAGTATTCCACCGAGTGCAAACACATCGGCCGTCTGGTCAAGCTGGTCGACTTCTCCCCTGGCCTGTTCGGGTGGCATGTAAGCCAAAGTTCCTAGAACACTTCCACTGCGGGTTTCAGATGAAAGCCCTTGATGGCGGTAAGGTGAATGCCCCGAACTTCTTCTGGGGCTCCGAACCTCTGGGATCGGATCGAGTGAAACCTCTTGGCTACCTTTCGAGTGACTCGAGTTTCCTGTCGTTGGTGAGTCTGATGGCCGGCTCACTGAATGGCTGGCGAGACTAGTAAGAACTTCAGTTGGATCAGAAACTTCGACCTTGTCTTCTGAGATCGGGGTTTCCTTTGATCGAATCTTACTATCGCTCTCACTCGAAACGTCACAATCGACTGACTCCAAGCATTTGGAAAGGCCCCAGTCGACAACCTGCACTTCACCGAAAGAACCCATCATGATATTCGAAGGCTTTAGATCCCTATGAATCACCATCCGAGCGTGCGCGAATGCCATCGTTTGACAGATCTTAAAGAAGATCTCGACAGCGGCTTCCTTTCGTTCGGCGAAAGGCCTTTCCTTATTCAGCGTTGAAAGTGTTTTGCCTCGCACCAATTTCATCGTCAGAAACGGTTGGCCTTCGGGCAGTTTACCGAAGTCATAAATGGGGACCACGCCGGGGTGTTGAAGTTGGCTGGCGATTTGCGACTCTTCAACGAAACGCCAAGCGGCAACGGGATGCGTCGTGTCGTGAAGCACTTTCATCGCGACATCGCGACTAAGCAACAGGTCGCTAACCAGGTAGACGACACCCATACCACCCCTGCCAATTTCACCTCGGTACCGATACCTGGGAGGTAGAAGTAGAAAATCCTCTTCGTCGTTTAGTGAATGAGGTTGATGAGACGAGCTTTGAGAGTCTTTATTTGAAGACTTGGCTGATGATGACTGAAAACTATGCGATAGAAGTTCATCTAACGATGAAGTCCGCTCATTGGTCTCGATGGTACTTTCCGACAATGGGTCGGAAGGCCTGTTTGTTTGATCGTCCGATTGCATTCGTCAGTTTGATTTTTTGGCGGAAACGGGCTCAGCACCCGGTTCGATTCTGTGCCAGATTTCAACAAAACGCGAACCATTTTCAGCGACGATGGTTTGTGTGAAAACATCATCTTCGATCACGCACTCGATCTCAGCAGACCGTCCGTACCTGGTTTCGATGAAGTTGTCCTGCATTCCATACAACGGCCTCTCAATATACTTCCCGTCGCTCACTTCCCACGAACCGCCCATCGATCGGAATGTCTTGCGATCATCCGGCTTGTAACTCAACCAGGTGAACTGCGTGGGTGTGATGTGCTTGATCGTCACGATTCCATAGTGGATCTTGCTTGGCTGGCCATCTCGATGTGCGTCAATAATTTGCCACGATCCAATCAATTGTTTGGCGAGCTCTTCGTCCGAAATGCTCAAGTCAACTGATCCTGGCTCGAAGTCTGTTTCGTTCACCCACCCTGAGTTGAGTTTTTCGCCTCGTTGATGCCGTTCGAAATAATTGACGCCACCTGGCTCGGCGTACTTGTATTGATCGAAAACAAATCCCTTGTCCACGACGCGTGGATCGCCTTCGGATTCCAGCTCCGCAATCAATTGGGATCTCAATTCGCTTGCGATCTTCGCCTGTTCAGGTAGGTCGATGAGGTTCTTGAGGCATTCAGGATCGGAATCGAGGTCATACATCTCGCGGCTGGTCCGCTTACCGAAGGCCAAACGCCAATAAGAATTATCGGATCCGCTTCGCATTAGATTCAAAATCTCGGTCTTCGTTGGGCTTCCATCGGTATTGAGATATCCGGTTTCTGGATTTCCGGCTGGCCAACGTTCTGTCTCGAAGTTCTCAAGGAACAACATGTTATTTTTGACAATACCGCGGATGGGATATCCCCAGTCATCGGGGCGACCGATGTCGTGGCGTTCTTTGCCGATCAAAACATGATCCCGGTGAGGGCTGCCGTCGGATGTCGAATCACCGAACACTGCAAAGAGGCTTTTGCCACTGGTTGGCTGCATGCCGCTGTTCTCCCAAGGGACGCCAGCAGCTTCCATGAACGTGGGGGCAAAGTCGATGAAGCTGACATAGTCATCGATCGTTCGGCCCGGATTCTTAATTCCATGTGGCCACATGATCGCAAGCGGCAAGTGGTTCGAGATCTCGTACTCCTGACCCTTGGCACGCGGAAACGGCATGCCATTGTCAGAGGTAACCACAACGAGTGTGTTGTCGAGTTGACCCTTCTCATCAAGCAGGTTGAGCATCCTTTCCAAATGCATATCAAAGTGCTCAATCTCAAACGCGTAGTCGAGCATGTCATTGCGGATCACCTCGTTGTCGGGCCAGTATCCAGGTACTTTGTCGATATCCGTTGTGGATTTGCCACCCTTCTTTGCACCGGCTTGATATTCATAGCGGCGATGAGGTTCTGTGCTCCCATACCAAAAGCACCAAGGCTGTTCTTTAGGGCAAGCGGCCAAGAAGTCTTCCAGGTTCCCAGCGTAGTCATTGCCCGAAACGAACTTTGCCGGTGGCTTGGCCTTCCGACGATTGAAGGGTTTGCCCGTCATCAACCGTTTATTCCCTTCAGCGTCCAGGGCTACACCCGGCGCCCATCCCTTGGCGGTGTAGCCGACGAAGTAATCGTGTTTGGCGAGCGACTCGGCATAAGTCGTGAACTTTTTGGGGAAGAAGCACCAATGATTGGCTGCTTCCTCGAGCTGCCAAGAATGACGACCAGTTAGGATGCAGGCTCTCGACGGGGCGCACTTCGCGTTGGGTGTATAAGCTCTAGTGAATAGCAATCCTTCGTTTGCGACGCGGTCGAATCCAGGCGTTGTGACCCATTCACATCCATAGGCAGACATGTGTGGGTACGACGCGTCATCAGCGATGCAAAAGAGGATGTTTGGGCGGTCGGGAGAGTCCGCGATAGCGGCGGACGCAGCAGCGATTACGAGAACAAGAGCCAGAGCAAATTTCATCAAGAGGTCCTTTAAAGCAAAGTGCTCTTCAGCGTGAAGATCGAGCATTTTAATTGTTGATGGCGTGGAGTACTGCCCTTGAGTCAGTTGATGAAACCGACTCGGGGTAAATTTTGAATCGATGAGTGAGAAACCGAGTGGATCCCCTATCGATTACGCATCCAATAGGCGTACTCATTTAGCGTGATCTTTCCATCACGATCACTATCCGCTTTGGCGGGAGAATGAAGCATCGAACTCCATTCATTCTCCGTGAGTACGCCATCATGATTGTCATCATATCTCGCCATTACCCGTTCAGCCGCTTTGAAGTACCCAGCAGGGATTTCCTTCTTTGGTTCGCGCATCTGTGCGATCACCAGCTGCTCCCGGTTGAGAAGGCTATCAAGATAAATGAGTGCAAGATCTGCGGCTTCCGCATCTTCTTCATGAGCAATTTCAAGTAACACTGGCAAGAGCTCTTTTGGGTTCCACTCGACCAGGGAAAGGCAGCGAAGTGCGCTCGAAAGAGGTTGTTCTCTGGCGTTCAGAATTTCAACGAGACAGGTCGCTAGGATTGCCTGTTCCTCTTTCAATTGCCTGTCAATTTCTCGAAGCGTCGATCCCAATCTGCGAATTGAAGGATGCATCTTTGCTCGTAAAAGAAGCATCACTTTCTCTCTCTTTGTCAATGTTGACAGTGGAATGACATATACCGAATGTTGGATAAGCCAGCTGTCGAGATCTTCTTGATTCAGTAATCCGGGAAGTCTTTTTGCAATTGCATCGAATCTAGGATCGACAAACTTGTTCTTTCGAGCAATTCGAATAAGGGACAAATCGCTGCCGATGACATCCGAAACGACACTGTCGATGATCAACTCTCGAAACTCGGATCGCATCTCTTTCAGATTGTTCTCTCTCTCCGCGATAGAGCTTTCGCTGTTGGCATCCTTTGCAGTCACTTCACTCAACGCCGGCTCGATGAAAATCAGGAATGATGCCAGTATCAAAGCCGGTTTTACATGAGTGCCCATCACAGAAATCCCATTGGTTCTGGCAAGTTGAATTGTTCTTCCAAATCGTTTGCGTCCAGCTTATACGATCTGAAGCTTAGATGGGGGGGCGCGTCTGAAGATGTGTTGTAGATGCAGGCCTTCACAGATTGTTGATTCAAGTTTCGCCGGAGCTCTTAGCAAGTCGTAGGCGACGAGACTGTGGTCGTAGGAGATAGGATGCAATCGCGAGGGTGAGGATAATGAGCGGTGTGATGATTTCAGATAGCGAATGGCGTGAGAATGCGTGGGAGGCGGAAGCTCCAAGCAGATCAAATGTGAATCCGGCGTAGGCCCACTCTTTTAGCAGTGGAGTCTTCGGTATCAAGAGAGCAAACACGCCCGACACCTTGGCTACACCGAGAATCGTCATCAAGTAGATGGGATAACCAAGTGCGGCCATCGATTCCTGTTGTCCCTCAAATCGAATGAGGTTGAGAACGCCTCCCATACTCATTGCAACACAGAACAAACCAGTGAAGATCCAGTACAAGATTGGATGTGTACTCATTCGATGAACCTAGTGGAAAGGAAAAACTACTCGGCGTCGGACGTCTTTGTGACTTGATCAAGGACTTCCATGAGTTCTCGTTGAAAAGCCCTGTCCATTGCCAATCCTGGGTACGGTTTACGACGTCCCTCTGAAATGTACAGGCCCGACTCATTGTTCCTGACAGCCTGTTGCACGCCATCGACCAGTCTCTTTGCCTGTACTTCTGGAGCCTTGAAAATGAATGGAACAAGTAGCCTTAGAAACCAAGGCATTCCATCACCTGACTTGGTCATGGGTGTCCGGGTTGGCCCAGGATCAACTGACTGAAAAAGCACTCGAGACTGTTCGGATTGACTGTTCATGGCAAGCGTCATTGCCATCAGGGCAAGCTTGCAGTTCGCGTAGGCACCCATCAGGCCACCAATGTCGGCAGGTTCGATCAGAGTTTGCGGATTAAGTCTTTTAACTGAATTGACCGCCGATGAGCTGAAGTTGACGACGACTGAATGCTCGCCCGTTTTTCCGCCCGCGGTCAACAATCCATTCAGCTCCCGTGCAAATAGGAATGGCGCGACGGTGTTAACGGCGAAATGGCCCTCAACGCCTTGAAGGCTTGTAATTCGCTTGTCCGTCAATAGCCCAGCAATGTTGTACAACGCGTTGAGCTCAACATGATCATTGCGAATATCTTCGCTGGCTTTGATGATGGCGGACTGGTCGAGCAGGTCGGCCGTGTAACAGGTGACCGATATTTCGGGGTGCTCTTTGAGCAAATCCGCAGCCTGTTGCTCAGATTTTTTGCCAGAGCGATTCACGAGCACAAGATTCCAGCCTTGGCTGGCGAGCAGCTTCGCTATTTCAATTCCGATTCCGCCGGTGGAGCCAGACAGCATCGCAGTTTTTATCGGCTGGTTGATACCCATCGCGGTCCCCTGGAGCTTAAGGTGATCAAATGCAAAAAGTTGACCGTATGGTCAACTGCGGTGTTACCGTATCGTAATTGATCGCCAGGTCAAGCCAGTTAAGATGCTCGTTTTCAGACGCCAAAGTGGCGGGAGGTGGCAACCATGAATCGACTGACGCGAGACGTTTTCGTAGAAAGGACTCAGAGCCTTTTGCTGCGACAAGGTGGATTGGATGTCAGCCTTTCTTCGGTCCTCGAAGCCTGCAACGCCAACAAAGGATCGCTGTACCACTTCTTTCCCAATGGAAAAGAAGAGCTGCTGGTGGCAGCGATGGAGCGACAAGCCGAGCATGCTCTCGCTTCCAACCGTGCTTTTATTGCTAAATCGAAGACGACCGGCGAAGCTGTTTTCCGGCTTGCCAAGTCACTCGGCGAAATGATTGATCGCAGGGATTGTCCAGATTTCTTGCCCTTCTCTGCAGCTGGAGCGATTTGTGATGAAGCGAGTGAAGAGCTGCGGTCGGTTTGTATAAAGACACTTGATACTTTGGAAAAACTGTACGCCGAAAGTTTGCGTCGCGATGGTGTTCCAACGAGGGTGGCGAAGTCATTGGCGTCAACGATTGTCTCCACCATTGAAGGTGCGTTGCTGCAATCAAGAGCTAGAAACAATAGTGCGTCTGTGAGATTCGCGGCCACCCATTTACGCACAATGATTGAAACTTGTGTCGACAGGTATGCCTAGCTTCTGTTCGCGACTTACTGAATGACCAAAAAGCATCGAATGAAATACGCAGTGTTATTCGTTTTCATCTTAGTATTCACGTTTCTTCCCAAGAGCGTTGCATTGGGAGACAGTGGAGGATCTGAAGATGGTTGGATTGAGCTTTTCAACGGACGAGATCTCGAAGGTTGGCAGGCCAATTCCCATCCCGAGTCCTTCTCAGTTCACGAGGGGATTATGAAGGTGCATGGGAAGGACGGTATGTCTCATCTCTTCTATGTCGATGATTCTGGTCGCGACGTATCAATAAAGGATTTCGAGCTTCGAGCCGTCGTGCGATCCGAAATCAATTCGAATTCAGGGATCTTCTTTCATACCGGTAGAGAGCTTCGAAATGGCAAGTACTTGAATAAGGGCTATGAGGTCAGGGCTACCGCATACTTTAGACCGGAATTCCCAGTACTTTGAGCAGGAAGTCGGTGTTCCAACCTGCCATCCTACGTTT
>JBCCKZ010000192.1:0-8943 GCA_039027135.1 Planctomycetota bacterium | reverse complement strand
GTCTTCAGTCAGCTGACCTCGCCTATCGATTGACCATTGACCCTGACTGGTCTTCTTCTGACGCGTTGTTGTGGATCCAGGCTCAGACTGGACAAGACCCAGCGTCCGTTATCAATTCGGGAATCACCTACGCCTCTTCCTCGGAAACCTTCGAAGCCTTTGCCGCTCTTGGATACATTCGCGTTATCGAGGCGTTGGCCACCGAAGGCTCAGCTGAATTGCTGACAGACCTACTTTCCTCCCAATCGCCTCTGATGCGGCTTGCAAAGAGCACGACCGATCCAAGATTGAGAGCCGAAGCGAATATGGCAGTCTTATCCATACTTGAGAATCTTGGGTCTGATCCTTCTGCTTTGACCTCCACAACTATCGGCAAGCTACGACTATCGTTGGCTGCCATCGCTCGGATGGGAGATCAGCCCATCGCCATCATCGTTGACTCAGACGGTGCAAGAATCAGTGGAATCTCATCGATGCTCGCCGGGCTGGGGCTACAGACTCGCGTTGTCGCTGACGGCCTGGCTTTGGAACGCCTTGTCGCGAGCTCGCTTGACGTGTCCCTGATCATCTCTCGCGAGAATCTACCGAATGTGTCTCCTCCCGAGCTTGTTGATCGCGTCCGGCGCCATCCGGCCGGACATGACACCGTCATCGCTTTCTTTGACGACATCGGACAACTCGAAGAGCTCCTCCGGCCAGCCGATGACTACATCGACCGTAGCATTCCAACTAGCGTTTCGGATGACTTGACGATGCTTGGCTTGGACAAGAGATGGAATGCTGGTGTCCTTCGACTTCCAGACTGGGATCGCCCGGCACGTCTTCGGATGGCTATCGATGAACGCCAGTTCAGTGGCCTCGCTCCTCTATCCGCCGTCGACCGAAGACGGGTATCCAGACGGGCCATGGCAGCATTGACGGATCGTTAGGGTTGCTTTGCCTCATTTACGGGCAACTGTTCAAAAACTGGGCGTTGCTAGCTAGCTGATTGACGCATTTGCTTGTATCGTCAGGACATGGCGATTCTCGGCATTCCCACGGACAATACGGAAAACCCACCGCTTGATGGTCTGATTGGGGCATCGTCGGCGATGACGAAGGTTTATCGGATCACTCGTCGAGTCGCTGCGAGCAACGCTTCTGTGCTCATCCTGGGCGAAACAGGAGTAGGAAAAGAACTCATTGCCAAAGCCGTCCACCGTCTGAGCCATCGAAGCGGTGGTCCGTTTGTGCGGGTCAACTGCGGGGCTCTAAGCGAGAGCCTCTTAGAAAGTGAGTTATTCGGCCACGTCAGGGGAGCGTTCACCGGAGCAGTAGCCAATCGAACGGGTCGATTCGAGGCGGCTCATGGCGGGACTGTCTTTCTCGACGAAATCAATAGCACGTCGCTGACGTTGCAGGTGAAGTTACTTCGAGTGCTCCAGGAAAAAGAATTCGAACGCGTTGGCGATACCAACACCCTTCGTACCGATACCCGGATCATTGCCGCTAGCAACCGTGACTTGATGAAAGAGGTTCAAGCCGAACGATTTCGTGAAGACCTTTATTGGCGATTGAATGTGGTGCCCATTGAGATCCCCCCTTTGCGAGACCGGCGCGAAGACATCCCCTCTCTAGTCTCTCACTTTTTGGATTACTACAACGAAGTCAATGACCGGTATGTGGTTCATATCGGAGACGGTGTCCTTGAGGCCTTGCAAGCCTATTCATGGCCGGGCAATGTTCGTGAGCTTCAGAACTACATTGAGCGCGCCGTCGTCATGAGCCACACGGATGATCTCACTTTAGATCTTCTTCCACACTGCGTCACTCGCAGCGAAGACACTCGCCAATCAGTCTCGGGACTTTTGGGAGGTTCAAGCCAGTCCGACTTCTCGGAGCAGAGTTTTGAAACGATGACTTCAACTCTCGTTCAAAGTGGCCTCAGTCGATTTATGAATCAGGAAGCCTATCCGTCAATTGTTGATCGCATTGAACGCGAGGTAATCTCTCAGGTCCTACGGCAATGCGGGGGTATCCAGACAAAGGCTGCGTCACGCTTAGGTATCAACCGCAACACGCTTCACAAAAAGATCAAGGACTACGGACTGGACGAGTAGTTCCCTGAGCGGTCACCTTCGGACGATGAGGTGGATACTCATTTGCAATGGCGGCTAGCCTCTCAACCTCTTGAGGCAATTCGTTGGCGAGGTTCTGTGTCTCGAGCGGATCCGCTTCATAGTCATAAAGCTCGACGGCAACCGGGTCGCCTCCCCGCATCGGAGTCCACTGCACCAAGCGATATCGTTCGTCACGAGTTGCAATACCAAGATTTCGGCTCCTTGGATAAACGTGCCGGATCGTCGGACGTACGGTTTGAGTGTGGTCATCAAGGATTGGACGGAAACTCTTGCCATCGAGTCCGTCGGGGATCTCCCCTCCGGTTAATTCACATAGCGTTGGATAGATATCGACCGTCTCGACGAGCGATTTGGTAGATTTGCCAATGCTGGAACTTGTGCGATCCTGGACAGGTAACGCAACGATCAATGGGATTCGAGTCGCCTGCTCATAGTTAGTGTGCTTGCACCACATTCCATGGTCCCCCAAATGCCACCCGTGATCTCCCCACAGCACCACGACAGTGTTATTGGCGAGCCCCGTTTCATCGAGCTTCTTGAGCACTCGCCCCACTTGAGCATCCATGTAACTGGTCGCCGCATAATAGCCGTGAATCAAATGACGCGTTTCGTCATCGGCACCACTCGGTAGCACATCGATGTCGGTGTAATTCTTGAGTTCGCCGCCATTTGTCTTGGCAAACGAAGGTGCACCCTTGGGAGCTTTGGTGTACTCGGGCATCGGTAGACCAGTCGCGTCATAAAGATCCCAATACTTTTTCGGCGCAACAAACGGCAAGTGAGGTCGAATGAATCCAACGCCAAGGAAGAAAGGCTGATTGGCTTGCTCAGCAAATTCTTCAAGTCGCCGGCAAGCTTCGTTCGCCGTGTGCCCATCCGCATAGTCCTGGTCCTCAGCTTGACCAATCTCTGTTGCCGGTCCACGGACCTTTCCGGTGGCGTCCTTCTTTCGCAGACGAATTGATTCGCGATTGACATAGGCGGGCCGCTTGGCAAACCAAGGCGGTTCACTGAACGACGCTTCATCAGGTGAGTTGCCGTGTCCGCGGTGATAGATCTTTCCCAAGCTAATGCTGGCATATCCACGCTCCATGAAATACTGACCAAGCGTAACCGCGTCGGGAGCTCCAAATCGAAAATTGGTTTGCAGGTCATAGATGCCAATCGTATCTGGTCTCAGACCAGTCATTAGAGCGTTGCGACTCGGAGCACACACGGCTTGATTGCAATACGCAGCATCAAATCGCAGCCCCCGTCTCGCCAATGAATCGATGGCCGGCGTCTTGGCAACCGAGTCACCGTAGCAGCCCAGATTCGGTTTCAGATCATCAATACAGATCAACAACACATTGGTAGAGCCCGAAGCTTCAGCGGCACTCAACCGGCCCTGAATCAGGACCAGACCAACTAACAGGACCGAGAAACGAAGAAGCATGACCTATCCAGAACTACAGGAAACTAAAACAACCGATTCCAACAGTCTAGTTTTTCCGTCTCCAGCTTGCAGGACTTGTTGTAGCCAACAAGGTCTCAAGGATAGCCCCACAGCATTCGCTATCTCTTGCGACGCCGAAAGACGACCAATGTCGAGCATCCGACCAACATCACAACACTGCCGGGCTCTGGGACAGCGGCAATCACTGCAACGCCCAAAACCAAATCGTTGCTCCCAGCATTCGAATAAATGATTAGGTCTCCAGACTCACCAAAGAACGGATCCGCAAGATAGACATCTCCATTGGGCTCGATGCTGTTTGGAAAAATGCCGCCATCCAGTCGCCCACTCGAGCTGATATTCGGTGTGGCGCCGCCTAACTCGTCCGTGTTGGACAAAATCTCACTATCCAACATTCCACGTGTCGTGTCCAAAACCGTGCTTCCCAGAACTCCGGGTGAGTACGAGCCAAGACTCAAAACCGTGTTTAGACCGTACGACTCGAGAAGAGCGTCAGCCCCGCCCACGTCACCCACGTTGCGACTCGAGAAGGTTGCATCGCCCAAAGCGGCCGTAATGGATTGGAACTCAGCAAGTTGGAAGTTGGGATTTCCGGCAACCTCGAAACTAGGAACACCAGGGTCACTGAAGTCGAGGGAGTAACTGAAGTCCGTAATATTTCCAGCGGTGTCAAAAGTAATCGTCGCATCTCCCAAGATCGTATCCGCCGGAAGAAGGAACTTGGAGCGTTGTGTAATGGGAACCGCTCCAAATGTCACGACGCGTTGGGCCGTTTGTGTTCCATGTGAAGAAGGTCCCTCGACACGCCAGGTATCAGCCTCGATCCGTTCAATCAACGGAGAATGAAACAGAAAACGGTTGCCAGGCGTCGAAGCTGAATACGTCCCTGCACCGTTGAAGTCTTGGATATAGAACTGGCCATCCGCTCGGAGCACATCAGGTTGAAATGCAGCGAAAGTCGAAAGCACGTTTCCCGGCACATAAGGACTGAACTCATCAGGCCCAGAGAAAGTGCCAGGCGTAAGGCCCGCAGTAAAGTTAATGATAACAACATCATCTGCTATCACTGGTGATGTTGTTATCGCAGCGCCAAGCAATAAAAGAAGCCTGGCGAGTAGTGAAGATGAACGCATGGCAAACCGGATAGGCTTAGGCGAATAGAGCTGGATTCAAGGCTGAGCAGTTTGAATTCTCCCGAGATCTCGATCTAGCAATTCACCTGATCAAAATGGTGTCATGGCAGGTCAAATTTTCGCCATTGGAAATTTAAGCGTGGCCAACATCAATCTCACCTCGACTGCCAGACGCCTCAGTTCGTCGTACGCGTTTCGAAACGGGTCGCTTTGCAGTCGCACCACTAGCTATCAAAGTTCTTCGAAGTCAACGATAGTCCATGACTCGCTTAGTGCCGTGAAACGACGCGGCAGTCGTTCTTGCGACAAACCTGACGTGTGGGCTCGTGGTTCTAAGCCCGACGAATTCCAATGCAACCAAATGCCCGTGTCTTTACCTCCCAACTGAAAGAGCAGACTGGCATCGTCGGTACGCTCGATCGAGGCGACGACGGTCTGCGTCGACTCAAGTGGAAAAGGGCTGAGCAATAACAGAACACTAGGACGATCAAAGGGATATGAAGTGAAGGGCCCCAAGCCATCAACTTCTCCATCTTCTCGAGGCCAATCGCGACTCAGCCGCAATGCCAACTCATCAAGCTTTGCCACATGCCCCTCGGCCCGCCACTCGTACCCCATCCACCGCAATCCTGATCTTCGCAGGTAAAGACCACAGAAAACTGCAATCATCAGACAACTAGCGAGGCCATGCCGGAGTGTGCATCGTTTCGATGTAATCAGTGGGTAAACCAAACACCCCAGCGCTGAGGCAAGCCCCAAGCCAACACCCAAACGGATACCAATGGAATCTCCTGCGAACGGGCGATCTAAGGCTTGGGCCACTCTCGGATCAATGATCATCCAAAACGCGAACGAGACGGCAAGTGCAGCCATCAGCAGAAGACTGGCCCTTTCGTTACCGAAGATCGACCGCGTCGTCATTGAAGAAACAAATCGTCTGCGTCAAAAATGAAGACGCCCATCGCTACACCCACCCAATCAATCAACATGGTTGGAGAAAAGAGATCTCCAAGCCTGTTCGCACGGCTCAATGGCTTCTCCATCCATAGCCTCCTATGGAGCCGCATGCCCGAGAGCCATTAACGCAAACGCCGTCGCAAGACCTTTGTCGTTTTCGAACCAACGTTTGTTTTCGTTGCTCCAACTACCGTCTTCGTTTTGCCGTGAGGCCAACTCATTGACCAATTCGGCACGCCAATCATGAGTATTGCCTTCGCGATCAGTGATCGTCGGCACCTTGGATACCGACAGCGCCGCCGCGAATGTATGGTAGTAATAGTACAAACCGGCTGTGCCCATTCCTGGATTGTTGTCCAGATCATAATGGTCAGCGATCCAAGTCATCGCCGCTTTGACTCGAGGATCATTCTGTGTCAAACCGGCATAGATCATGCTCTTTAGACCGGTGTAACTCATCGATCCATAGCTGCGAAGACCTCCATTGGGAGAATATCGTTCTTCAGAAGTACTCGGATCAATCTTCTCAAGCGGAATCTCATAGTAGAAACCTCCATCGTTGATCTTGTCAGCAAACTGGGTGTCGTTGTACTTCGCATCAAGATTCTGAGTGCGAGACACGAATGCGAGTGCCGCTTGAATGGACGGATCATTAGGATTGGTGTCGAGGCTACGCAGAGCTTCGATCAAGTATCCCGTGTTCGATAAATCAGGACGGCCCTTGCCGTCGTAGCTTGCACCACCATACCAGGGGTCGGAAGGATCCTTGGTACTGCGACCGTACTGGACACCGGTTACAAAGTCCTTGGCACGTGCCAAAATTTCGTCGTACTTTCCATCTGAGTTCGCCTCTGCAAATGCCAACATCGAAACGCAGGTCTCATAGTTCCTGAGTCGACCGTTTCCATAGATTCCACCATCAGGCTTTACGAAGCCTTCGAGTGCCGAAAGCGCTTTCTGAACCATTGGATCTTCGGTTGCTCGCCCATTCCGAATAGCTCCGGTGATTACCAAAGATGTCACCCCCGGACCGACCCGAGGCGAAACAAGCCCTTCATCGGATAGAGCTTCTTCAGCAAGGAATTTCAATCCACGATTGACGATTTGCTTTCTGAGGATTTCGACCTCTTGCTCCTCGCCTTGATTCTGTTGCCCGATTGCGACGCTCGAGCAAAGACAGACGATCGCGATACTAAACTGAACACACTTCAACACTGTTATTCCTTTTCTACTTCTTAGCTGAAGGGAGAAGCTCGAGACCGGCAATCCACTTACAAACTTTATCGTGGCCTTTCGAACTCAGTGTAGGATAGCTCGCGTAGACTGCGATCCACACAATTTGATGTGGCGATATTTCCACCATGGCTGGCGTTTTTTTCGCCATTGCCTCTAGCCCAACGCTTGATGACCGCCTCCCTTCGATTTCGGCTTCTCCTTCCTCTCATCATTGTCGGATTCCTAGTTGTTATCCTGGTGTCCTATATCTCGCTGCAGAAGTCTCGCGCGACGGTGCAAGACCAACTAGATCGCCGAACTGAGCAACTGATCAATGTATTGAGGTCACCAAACTACCCCCTTTCCCCAACGGTTCTCGAGTTGCTGGCTGAACTGACCGACAGCCATCTTGCCACCATCAATGACAAAAGACAGATCGTTGACACGACACTGAGTTCACTGGCTAGTGCCCCTGAAGATGGTCAGCTGATAAACGTCGACGGAATCTCGTATCGATGTCGATCGACCACTCTGAGCGTGAATGCTCAAACGGCGAACCAAGTTAATGAGCTAGTCATCCTGGTTAACGCGGACTTTTTAACAAGCCAACAAACCCAAGCCGCGTTCTTGCCTATCGCCACCGGCATTATGGTCCTGGTCTCGCTTTCGGCAGTCTGGATTCTGCTGGCTAATCAAGTCGTCTCACGAATCGGCAAACTCAGAGAGCGTTTCCGAACAATTAGCGAGGGAGATTTCGAGCCCAAGGATGTTCAGCTCTCCGTATCTCAATCCTTCGAACATCTCGACGAGATTGGGCAACTTGAGAATTCTGCCGAGTTGATGGCGGGCAACTTGAAAGAGCTTTGGAGTCAGGTCAATCGTCAACAGAGTGAACGCATCATTCACCAAGTGGCTGCTGGCATGGCCCATCAACTTCGAAACAGCCTCACCGGCGCACGAATCGCGATTGAACTAGAGTCGAAAGCCAAAGGAAACGAGCAGTCGGAGGGACTCGATGTCGCGCTGACCGAATTGGAACAGGCGGAATCACAAGTCAAACAACTCCTCATCCTGGCTTCTGGAAAGCTAGTTGGAAATGCCCCCACAGCTGTCATGGAATGCGTCGACAAGATGAAAAAGACTTTTCGCCCCATCGCAAAACATCGCAACAAAGATCTAACCTGGTCCGTGTTTCCCTTTGAAACCAATGTAAACGTTCCTCAGGGATCGACATGGTCGGCTGCCGTGAGCAATCTGATCCAGAACGCTTTGGACGCTGGACAAGCCGTTTGCGTTGAAATTACACAAGAAGACAATGACGTCGTGACGATCGTGCGCGATGATGGTCCGGGAGTGAGCAACACCATTGCAAAGGGCCTATTCGAAGCTTTCAATTCCACGAAGCCCGAGGGTTTGGGGCTCGGACTAGCGGTTGCCCAACGAGCCGCAAAAACATTTGCAGGCGAACTGTCTTACCAACGCCAAGACGACATCACTCAGTTTAGATTCTCATGCCCCATCACGCATTAATCGTTGACGATGAACCGTCCATTTGCTGGGCGCTGAAAAGAGCGTTGGAGGGAGAGAGCTTTAAAACGGCCGTTGCCTCAACGGCGGAAGAAGGCCTCGAGCTCGCCAAACAGACTTCGTTCGCGATTGTGCTTCTCGATGTGAGGTTACCTGGAATCGATGGACTCTCAGCTCTTCCGCAGTTTCAAGCCACAACAAACAACGCGCCGATCATCGTGATGACAGCTTTTGGTGATCTGGATACGGCAGTGTCTGCGGTTCGCTTGGGTGCGAGCGACTATTTGACCAAACCGTTCAAGCTAGAAGATATCCTTCAGACCTGCCATCGCGCCGTAAAATCGGCATCCAAATCGATGCCCAAGCGGGATTCTACGACCGATGCAGAAGACTTTATCGTTGGGAAATCAGCGGCTATGCAACAGGTCTTTAAACAAATCGCCGTCGTCGCAGACAGCGACTTGCCGGTCCTAATCACCGGTGAAACGGGGACAGGCAAAGAACTCGTCGCGCAAGCCATTGCCAGGCATTCTTC
>JBCCKZ010000191.1:0-8961 GCA_039027135.1 Planctomycetota bacterium | reverse complement strand
TGCCTTCGGTCGACCCGATCCACGGCGGTTTCCTCGAAGAACTTTCATCTGGTGGAGAGTTCACCGGCCGCGAAAAGTTTTTGACGTTGCAAGCGAGGCAAGTCTGGTTCTTTAGTCGAGTCGCCCGTGAAGGCATTCGGCCCCATGACTCACTAGAGGCGGCCAAATCAGGTTTTGATTTTCTCGTGAACCACTTTCACGATTCGGAACATGGCGGGTACTTCGCAAAGGTGGAAGTCAATGGACAACCAGTTGACCGGCGCAAGCACGTTTATCCCAATGCATTCGTTATTTACGCTTTTGTGGAGTACTACCGTGCGACCAGAGACGAATCGGCTTTGGGTGAGGCAGGAAAGCTGTTTCAAGTCTTGGAAGAACATTGCTACGACACGAAGTATGGCGGTTACCGGGAGTTCTTCTATGACGATTGGCGTCTGATCACGGATCCGAGTGAAGCCGGATACGTCGGCGCAATCAACACAAAAACCTACAACTCGCATTTACATCTGTTAGAGGCCTTTGCCCAGCTGTTTCGCGAGACGCAAGATCCGCTTGTGGGAGAGCGTCTCGCGGAGCTGATCGATATCAACACGCTGACTGTGAGTTCTCCGAATGGCCCCTTCAACATTGACGGATGGAATCGTGATTGGACACCCGTTGAAACAGAACGCAACATGCGAGCCAGCTACGGGCACGATGTCGAATGCGCTTGGTTGGTCATCGACGCCGCTGAGGCACTAGGGCGATCTCCCGCGACACTACGCAACTGGGCTGAGTCAATCGTTGCGTACTCACTTGAGTTTGGCTATGACGAACGCCACGGAGGCTTCTGCTACACCGGGCCCGGTGGCAAAATGAGCGATGATCGCAAGAAAGTTTGGTGGACCCAGAACGAAGCCATGGTTGCGATGCTGTTGCTTCATCAAATGACGGGGAGGAAACGCTACCGAGAGGCTTTCGATGGCACCATGCAATTTGTATTCGACCATCAAATTGAGACCGATGGCGGCTGGTGGAATACTCTCAAAGAGGATGGCTCCGCCTCGGATAATCCGTCGCGCACCAGCATGTGGCAGGGGGGCTATCACAATGGTCGATCGCTGATCTTTTGCGAAAAGATGCTCCGTGACAACAGTAAGAGTGATCGAGACAATTGAGTTCTCAATCGGTTGTCGCATCAGCCGTACGGCGATAGCCGCGGTTACCAATACGATCTGTAGCGAACGCGGATTGCCTTGATCGACTGATGCAAGATTGGGCTAGGTCGCGGCTATGGCTTGGGACCGGATACTAGCGTGTTTCGGCTGATAAAATCTCGCTGCGAATGCCGATTGATGAATCCCGTCACAACTCTCGCTATGATGATTGCCCTATCGAATCGGTGCCTTGATCAAGCTTTGCTATGTCTACATCTCCATCCAAGATTGCGTTTGCGATCTCTCTGCTTGCTGTGACCTGTGTGTGTCGGCAGCCGAGCAACGCCCCAATATCGTTTTCATCTTCACGGATGACCATTGCGAACAGGCGCTCAGCGCCTACGATCCCAGCAAGATTTCGACACCAAACCTGGACCGCATTGCCAATGATGGAATGCGGTTCAACCGTTGCTACGTTACCAATGCGATCTGTGGTCCCAGCCGTGCCGTCATTCAAACTGGCAAGTACAGCCACATCAATGGATTCATTCGCAACGGCAATACCTTCGATGGCAGCCAGCCGACGTTCGCCAAGATGTTGCAAGCCAGCGGCTATCAAACCGCCGTCATTGGCAAGTGGCATCTCAAGTCGACGCCTCAGGGATTCGACTACTACGACGTTTTGAAAGGCCAAGGTCCGTACTACAACCCGCCGATGCTGACCGCTGGTGCTGATGGTAGACCCGTCACGAATCCTCACACGGGGTACACGACCGACATCATCACCGACAAGACCCTTAAGTGGCTTCAAGAAGGCCGCGATTCGTCGAAGCCCTTCATGGTGATGTATCAACACAAGGCGCCGCATCGCAATTGGATGCCTGGTCCGAAGTACTTGAATTGGCTGGATGACGTCACCATTCCTGAGCCAGAGACCCTGTGGGATGACTATTCAGGCCGCACTCAATCGGCTGCCAAGCAAACCATGACGATCTCTCAGCATTTGAATCCGCGCGATTTGAAGCTGACTGGTTTTGGCACGATGAATGAAGAACAGATCAAGGTTTGGCAGGCCGCCTACGGTCCCAAGAACGACGCGTTCGAAAAGGCACGTGCTTCGATGACTGAGAAAGAGATCATTCAGTGGAAGTATCAGCGCTACGTAAAGGATTACCTGCGCTGCGTCAAAAGTGTCGATGATGGAGTGGGTCGTGTTCTGGATTACTTGGATGAATCGGGGCTGACGGAAAACACCGTCGTTATCTATTCATCCGACCAAGGCTGGTATTTGGGAGATCATGGTTGGTTTGACAAACGCTGGATGTACGAGGAGTCACTCAAAACGCCGTTGCTGGTTCGCTGGCCTGGTGTGACACAACCAGGTAGCACGAACGAAGCGATAGTCAGCAACCTGGATTTCGCCGAAACCTTCCTGGATCTGGCGGGGCTTGAGATCCCGGGTGACATGCAGGGACGATCACTCGTGCCCTTGCTTGAAGGGAAAACACCTGACGATTGGCGTCAGTCGTTTTACTACCACTACTACGAGAATCCCGGTGGGCACAATGTCGCGCGGCACTATGGTGTGACAAACGGAGAGCGCAAACTCATTCACTTTTATGCCCTACAAAACAAGCCGCTCGACGACTGGGAACTGTTTGATCTGAAGAAAGATCCCAATGAGATGAGAAGTGTGTACGGAGAAGCCGCGTATGCAGATGTCCAAGCGGAGCTGCACGCGGAGCTGAGCCGTCTGCGAGAAGAGTTTCAGGTGGCCGATGATCCGATTGTTCCTAGGCAAGCCAAGAAGTCTCGCAGCCGCGTCAATCGAGGCCGATGACCGATCCACCCACAGAATCTCCACGTTTGCTTGTGCTGGATGTACTGCGAGGACTGACCATCGCAGGAATGGTCATCGCTAATGATCCTGGAGACTGGGGACACATCTATCCGCCTCTGCGGCATGCTTCTTGGAACGGCATCACACCCACCGACTTCGTCTTTCCATTCTTTTTGTTCGTAGTTGGTGTTTCGATCGCATTGGCTTACGCGAAAAGGCTTAGTCAAGGCCTACGCCCAAACTCGATGCATCGAAAGATCTTTACACGAGCGTTGATGATTTTTGGGCTTGGAATCGCGCTGTCGCTATTTCCACAGTTCGATTTCGGCGAGTTACGGATCCCCGGTGTATTGCAACGAATTTCGATCGTTTTTCTCGTCTGCTCACTGCTTTTTCTCCACTCGTCTTTCCGAACTCAAGGCTGGATAGCCAGCACACTTCTCGTGGGCTATTGGCTAGCGATGATTTTGGTGCCAGTACCAATTGATGAAACTATCCGCGAAGCACTGGCAACGGGCAAATTGCAGCGTGCTCACGAGGTTGTGGAAGTATCAGGTTTAGTGCAGCTCAATGAAGCATTTGTGGCAGCCAACTTGCAGCCCGGCGTGAATTTGGCTGCTTGGTGCGATCGCACTTTCATCCCGGGAAGACTCTATGAGCAAACATGGGATCCAGAAGGTTTGTTGAGTACGTTTCCCTCGATCGTGACCGGCCTATTTGGAATGATGGCGGGTAACTTGCTCGTGCGAGAGAGAGATCGTTTCCGTCAGTCGTACTCTCTCTTGCTTGCAGGCTTCTTCGGCGTAACGCTCGGCGGCCTATGGAATTTGTTCTTGCCCTTCAACAAAAATCTTTGGAGCAGCTCTTTCGTGATGTACACGGCGGGATTAGCCAGCATGACCTTGGGTGCATTGGTTTGGATTCTCGACATCAAGCAGTGGAAGGCTTGGGCTTACGTTCCACGAGTCTTTGGGGCAAATGCGATCACCGCCTACGTCGTCCATGGCACGTTGGGCTATCTCTTCATCATTAATGCCGGCAGTGATGGGGCGAGCATCAAAGGTAGATTCATGGATGGACTGGAAGCGAGCGGGTTGGATCGAACGTTTGTCTCACTTCTTTGGGCATTACTGTACACGGCGGTTGTGTTTTTGCCTGTTTGGTGGATGTACCGTAAGAAGATCTTTGTGAAGATCTAAAATTTGTCATTGAAGGGATGTTATTCAATTCGTAGTGATGGCTTCCAAATGCCTGGTGCTGTAATCGTTTTCGCCGGCTGGAAGCGTCCACTAACCAAATTGAACCGATTCCTTCGCCAGTACTTTCGTTTCATTCAAGGCATTGAATTGCAAAAAGGTACCGTATCGTGGGACGTTTAACGCAAGTGGCTGGAGTCAGTTCGTTGTTGCTTGGTTTTGTTGGATGTCTCGTTTGTATTGCGCTTCTTCTTGGAGCTTTTGTATTGGATGCGAAGCTACAAAGAACCACTGAGACGGTGTACTCCGATCTAGATGAGCTTTTCTTGCAAGCGAGGAACCGTGTCAATCAACTTGACGACGTTGTATCTCATGCGAAAAGCACGACGTCCGAAGTAGGGGATTTGCTTGACAAATGGTCGAGTCGAGTTTCGGAGAGGCGTCCTGTCCAGCAGTCGGTCGAGCGAATTCAGCTTAATGCAAAGACTAGCGAACTTGCCTCGATACTGATGAAGGCGGATAGCTTCGCCGCGATGTCGGCTGACTCTTTGTCGCTGGCAATCAAAATCGTAGACATTGCAAATCGTAGTGGTGTCGAGGTTGACGGAGCTGGATTGGAGGCGTTGCATTCCGATATCGTGAACCTGAGAGATGAATTTGACAGAGCCACCCAAAATGCAAGCGGCCTTTCGAAGCGATTTCGAGAAGAAGTTGACCTCGATTCACTCGGGGAACGTTTGATTGATGCGTCGCTGGTGATCCCACGAGTGATTGAGGTGCTCGATGGGACGCGGGCTTCGATAAGACAAGTGGGTAAGAAACTCTCCGAGTCGCAAAGTCGTGTGGCCGACACGGAGTCGCAGCTATTGGGTTGGATCGAGTTTGCTACGGTCCTTGTAAATCTCCTGGTGCTTTGGAGCTTTGCGGGGCAGTTTGCGCTTGGGAAAGCAGGTTGGAGAATCATTCGAGGCTGATTTCGCCGTGGACTCGCGAGATGATCCTTTACCTCGAAGTTGCAAAGGACGAGATTGAGTCGGGACAGTGACACGGTCGATCAAGACAAACATCAAAGACTACAAGTTGTGTTTTCTCCATCCTGGTGGAAATTGCCGAAAACGAAAATGGATTCGATTGAGACATGGCTTACCCGCTCATCCGCGTTCTCAGTCACTTAGCAAAGGTCTTCGTCGCCTGGTTTGTAGCTGTGCGGTGCCGCACCCGCTGATTTGACCGCCCAGACTTTTCGAATCTTGGCTGCGGAGATGCCTGGTACGGCCGAGCTGATTTCACGTGTGAATCGATTGAACTGATTCTGAGGTAGAGGCTTCTCCCGATATCCCGCCTTCTTTTTGCGATCCAGTTCTTTCCAGAAAGTGATGGCATCGGCCAGCGTTTTTCCAACATTGGAACGCATCCAGGCCATGAACTCATTTGAAAATTTGAATCGTGCCGATGCGTTTAAGAGCATGAAACCTCTGACGTTGCGTGTATTTCGATAGTTGTCAGTGATAGGTGTTTCCATCGTGAGTTTTTCCTTGCCCCAATCGAATCGGGACTTCGGCTTCTTCCTTGTTGAAGAAACTACCTCGCCGGTGTCGAGATAGATGCCGATTCGCTCTATTAGCTCTGGCTTGTTACCGCCTGTGGACAAGCCTAGAGACTTTGCATGAGCAACCAGATCACTCTTCAAGAAATACCATTGCCGTAATTCTTCGGACGATCTTACTAGTGTGATGGGCGGTCGCGTCGGAGCCTTTTTTGGCATCGATAGAATTCCAAGTGTTTCGCACTCGTTGATTCAAAGGGTTTTCGCTTCAGCCATTCCGGAAAAGTGTGCGTTCACACGTGAAGAGTGAAATCGCATCGTGTTCAAGAGTCTTCAAATGATTTGGCATGATTACTTTTCAAGTATTTGATCAATGAAACTTGTCGCTTCGTCAAGATTGAAAGCACGATGAAGAACTCTTCCCTCCTCGTCGAGGACGTAGTGAATCGGGACGGAGCTGATTCCAAGTTGTTGGCGAACGATTGGGCCATCTCGGCCAGCCATCATGGCCTGCGGCCAGCTCATGTTTCGCTCGAGAATAAACTTCCTTGCATGATCAAGATCTTCATCCAAACTGACGCTCAGGACAGTCACCTGGTCCTCGTTCCACCTTTGAACGGTCGATCGAAGGTTTGGGATTTGTTTCACACACGGCGCACACCAAGTCGCCCAAAAATCGATCAACAGAAAACGTCCTCGGAAATCTGAAATCGCGCCGGTCTGTCCCTCGCGACGCGTCTCGAACCGAAAATTGGGAAAGGTATCACCTACCTTTGGTCCGAGTTGAACATCGACATTGATATCTCGCATGTCGATGTCATTGGGACCTACGGAAACACTGACGACTTCGAGTCCGACGGGATCGATCAAGCAACCTTCGGGAGGTTCATAGATCGAAATTGCGAACTCGTAGTCACCTGGATCGACGCCATGGATCTCGAATGAGCCGTCCGATTGGAACTTGACGAAATGGTATGTCAGTGTTGAAAGAAAGCCACGTCCCTCCTGGGAGTTTTTGTAGTCGAATGACCATCCGTCTTCCCAGGCGAAGCCGGCGCGCTGAATCGGTTCAGGAGGAGTGATCCCTGGCGCACGCTTGAGTAGGTAGTTGAGGCAGTAGTTCATATCCAATTTCGAAGCTAGATCGCCAGAAGGCTGAACCCGTCCACGCACGACGGCTCCTGTTCCAAGAGTGACCTCTCGAGTCTCTCCCGGCTTCAAGTCGAGAGGGACATGACGGCTCGATGTTAACTTGGTTTCGCGCCAAACCGAAACATAGGAAGAAAGCGCCGAAGGAACCGGTGGCACACGCTCAAACAGAAAACGCCCTTCTCCATCAGTGACTGTCGAAAAAGAATCTTGAACATGAGGGTTGTCGCCGCCGAGCATTCGAATCGGTCTCAGGTACACCCTCTCGCCAATGACCGGATTGTTGTCTCTCATCAAGGTTCCCGCGACGCGAGCCCATGGCTCCAACTTGAGAATTCCCGGCTGCTCATTCAGTTCGAGCGTTACCTCGGCATAACCTTTCTCGTGCGTCGAAATCACGGATGGGGCACTCATCGTGGCACCCAGGTCAAAATGTCCCTGTTGATTGGTTTGTGTACTAAGGCCGTCACTGCGATAGGTCCAATCGTTGACGATGAGGGAGGTGTCTTTTGTTGAGAACGAGACATTCGCGTTGGCAACGGGAGCCCCGGAGTTGTCGACGACCTGGCCGCTAAGCATTGACGCAGGTTGGAGCTGAACGTCCTGTTCGATGGTACCCGCTGTCTTATCAAAAGGGCCGATACGCTGCGGCCGATAACCTGGCGCTTCGAACTGCAAGACAATATCAATTCCTTCATCCCAATAGGACTTTTTGAAATCGAATTCCCCAGCGACTTGGCGGATTTGAGTGCGTTGAACAATGGGATCGTCGGGTCTTCGAACGTAGTAGCTGACGGGCACGAGCAGAGCATCGAGAATGGGATCGCCCGAGTTCGCGTCAACGATTCGTCCCTTCAGATTGAGCGACTCGTATAGTTGAACGGTGTACTCGCTGTCACTGGCCACCAACTCAGCCTGCTCAGAACTAAATCCATCTTTCTTGATCGCCAGTTGAACAATTTCTTCGGGTGCTGAGTTCCAGATCGTTCGACCTTGGTCGTCTGTTTTTTCAATGCCACAGGCATCGAACAAATCACACTGCCTGCCACTAATGAAACTGTTGAGGTCTTTCCAACGTTCCACGTCGACGGTTGCATCTGAGATGGGAACGTCATTGACGTCAACGACCTTCAGTTTGAGTTCCCTGCCAGGCGGAAGAATAGTCTCCAGCTCATCACTCGCCATCGATAGCTGAACATCAATCAGCGTGGGTTGATGATTCGACGCAGTGAAAGCAAGGTACAATCGACCTGGCTTTAGCGGTGGTAGTTGGTAGTTTCCGTTTGAATCGGTGGTTACTTGAGCTCTTCCATTCCAACGTTTTTCCCTTGACCAGCTGACAACCGCTCCAGAGATGGGTTGTCCCTTCATATCAACGAGGCGTCCTGTCATCACCGAACCTTCGGGCATGACAATCCGCGCGGTTTGTTCACGAAGCTGTTTTGTTGTGACACCGTTTGCCGCTTGTAACCCACCCCAAGACTCGTCCTTGATGAAGCCCTCGTGGCTAACCTTGAGCGACACTCGGACATCATCGCCCGGAGGAACGGCTTGCAAAGACCATCTTCCTTGGTCGTCTGATCGAATCGCATTCGAATCTCGACCAAGCGAAGACAAGTACTCGATGTGGGCGTTGCCAGAGAAAGATTTGCCACCACCTGCAAGACGTACCTCAATTGACGCGTCCGCGATCGGATTGCCATTCGGGTCTAAGATCAAGCCCCCAATGGTGGTTGCTTGCGGCATCGTGATTATTAGAGCTCTTGGAATTCTACGAGTCGAATCGGACATCCAATTCGCAAATAGCGGTACGTGCCCCTCCTTACTCAGCCACATTCGCAACAGTCGCATTGACTTTGGGAGCGGTATTACAACGCGACCCATCTCGTCGCTGAAGTAATCCTGCATCCGCTCGAAGCCAGGTTCATTGGTTGAAAGGTTTCGCGAGATTTCGACACCCTTCACCGGATCGCCAAAGTCATCGACGATTTCGAGGATGAACCTTCGTTGCTCAGTTTCCGATGCTATCGAGGGAAGTGTAAGGCATAGTCCTATGGCAAAGAAGAAAAATTTGCGTAGATGCATCGAAGCCCC
>JBCCKZ010000190.1:0-8966 GCA_039027135.1 Planctomycetota bacterium | reverse complement strand
GACACAGTTCGTCAACGGCGAACAGGTCAGCTCAGAAGCGATTGTCGATAAGTTCTTCATCGATGAATTGCGAATTGGTCCGGCGGAAGTTGGCAATTGGGGGCAACCTTTCCGCAAGACGCCCTGGTTTGCGGTTCGCAATCTGAATGGAACGATTGATGAGATGATCGTTTATGACGCGGCCCTGTCCGCCGAAGAGATTCACGTTCTTTATGAGAGGGGTAAGCCAGTTGGCTATTGAATCGATAATTGGTCGACACGATAGACAAGAATTGAGCCGAATGGGGGAGCCACAGGCGACGCCTCGGGTCCTTGCAAGTCTCGATCGGTACCGTGATGACTCACCTGGGATGCAGCCAACTTACCCGAGGCGTCGTACGCCTCCCCCTTCGGCTCATTGATTGGGTTCTAGAGCCTGAATCCAAACATCCATCACCCCAAGCGACTAACCCACCCTTAGCCCGTTTGATGAAAAACACGATCACCTACTTCCTGATATTTTGCCTTACGTTCTCGCTGTCCGTCTCGGCTGACGAAAGGCCGAACGTCTTGTTCATCGCGGTCGATGATCTGCGTCCCGAGCTAGGTTGCTATGGGTCTCCGATCGCAAAGACTCCCAACTTAGACGCGTTAGCAGACGAAGGTTTGTTGTTTAATCGCGCCTATTGCCAACAAGCCATTTGTAGACCGTCACGAGCAAGCTTGATGACGGGTGCCCGTCCAGAAACCACGGGTCTCTTTCACAACTACGTTGCCTTACGTGAGTTGCAACCAAACATACTGACTCTCCCGCAGCATTTCATAGCCGGCGGTTACGAGACCGTTTATTGCGGCAAGATCTTTCACAATGGTGATACGGACGAAGGCATTTCCTGGAGTCGGGATCCAGTGAAAAGGATCAAGGGACTCAAGAAGCCTCAGGGCACGTTTCGTTTACCTGCAAATCAGAAGATTCAGGCTGAAGATCGCAAGGCAATGATCGCGAAGTATGGCGAAGCAGCCAAGCGTGGGCTTGCCAGTGGGCCGGCTTATGAGAAGGCGGATGTAGCGGATTCAGCCTACATCG
The DNA here is from genome assembly GCA_039027135.1 of Planctomycetota bacterium. Classification (GTDB taxonomy): domain Bacteria; phylum Planctomycetota; class Planctomycetia; order Pirellulales; family Pirellulaceae; genus Rubripirellula. The sequence continues at coordinate 7,900 of JBCCKZ010000190.1, read as the reverse complement.
ATGGCTATAACACAGAGCTTGCGATAGCGACACTCAGAGAGCTAGTTGCCAACGATGATAAGCCGTTTTTCCTGGCGATGGGATACAAGCTTCCTCACCTCAATTGGTGTTCGCCTGCGAAGTACTGGGAGATGTATGATCCCAATGAGATTCCGATGACGACATCGCCAACTGCACCCAAAGGTGGAGCCGCGATGGGTTTGCACGCGTCATTCGAGTTAAGGACGCGATCAGGGATACCGAAGTCGGGACCGCTGTCGCCCGAGTTGTCTCGCACTCTCAAGCACGCCTATCTGGCATCCACAAGCTACGTCGATGCCTCGATAGGGAAGCTCATTTCGGCACTCGACGAAGCTGGTGTTCGAGATAACACGATCATCGTCGTTTGGGGTGATCACGGTTGGCATCTCGGAGATTTGGGAGTCTGGGGAAAGGCTACCAACTATGAGATCGCAACGCGTGTGCCTTTGATGATTTCGGCGCCTGGCATGAATGCGAAAGGTATGAAGACGGATGCGTTAGTGGAGCTGGTTGATATCTTTCCGACGCTCTGCGAGTTGACCGGGCAAGAGATTCCTAAACACACCGAGGGACTGAGTTTTGTTCCCTTGATGGCGGATCCTGATCAGCCTTGGAAGAAAGCGGCATTCAGTCAGTATCCCAACCCTGCCCTAAGAGAATGGGCGGCTAACCCGTTGTCGCCAGCCATGCGTGAGACCTGGTTTGGCCCGTTGATTGGTGAGGTTGAATCGAAGATTCAGGCTCAGCAGGGTGCGAACTGGGATCGTGAGTTATTTGAAGAGCATTTGACCGGATTCACCATGCGTACGGATCAATATCGTCTGGTGGTTTGGAAAGATCGTCGTAGTCCTTCGGCTGATCCTTTGTTTGTTGAGTTGTATGACCACGAGACTGATCCACATGAAACGATCAACATCGCTGCCAATGAAACGCAGCTTGTTCAGGAACTTCTACAACAGCATGCCGCTGGTTGGGAGGCCGCACGATGAGAATTAAGAATGATCATCAACAAGTAGCCGAACATCTGGTGAGCCGTGACCCGGATATGAGCGAAGCGAATAAAGGGGCCGGGCAACGGCGAATCTCCCCTCTTATGCGTCATAATGGTCGTCGTTATCTCTGCGAGGCGATCCTGCCCGGTGCCTCCGCGAATACGCCGCATCATGCCCACGGCTCACTCGGAGGTCACGATTCGTTCACAGTAAAAAGATTGACAACAGTTATGGTTGCTTGCTTTGCAATCATCTTCACACATGCTTTCCCTCTTCGGGCCATCTCCGCCGAACAAATCGATTTCGAGAACGATGTTCTTCCAATCTTGGAAGACAACTGTCTGTTCTGCCACGGTGAAGATGAGTCCGAGTCCGGGCTGCGATTAGATCGACGTGGCTTCATGTTGCGAGGCGGCGACTCTGGTTTGGCCGCGGTCGCACCCAATGATTCGGCGAAAAGTTATCTGATTGAGGTCATTAATCACGTCGATCCCGACATGGCGATGCCTCCGGATGAAGAGAAACTACCTGAGGAAGACATAGAAATCCTCACCAAGTGGATCGAGCAGGGCGCGATTTGGCCGGGTCAAATGGACGATGTTGCCGAGGTCGAGATTGATCATTGGGCGTTCTTGCCTAGGCAAACTGAGTTCAGTCATGATTCGATCGATGAGTTCTTGATCGAACGGTTAGCGAAAGAAGGTTTGGAGATTTCTGCGCAGGCCGATCCGCGTTCGCTGATACGACGTGTTTCGGTTGTTTTGACGGGCTTGGCACCGACTCCCGAAGAAACGAGAGCTTTCATTGATGCTTTTGGCCAAGACAGCGATGAGGCTTACGAAGCCTTGGTCGAAAGGCTGCTGGCGTCGCCACACTTCGGTGAGCGGTGGGCCCAGCATTGGCTTGATGTCATTCGATGGGCCGAGACGAACGGTAGCGAGAGCAACTTGTATCGTAAGAACGCTTGGATGTATCGAGACTACGTGGCTCGTTCATTCAATGAGGACAAGTCCTACCAGGACTTTGTTCGCGAACAACTTGCAGGTGATTCCCTAGGCGCCGGCGACGCGACGGGTTTTCTCGTCGCTGGTCCGCATGTGCCCGCAGCGACCGTTGGGCAGGTTCCGTCGGCAATCCGGCAAGCCCGCGCGGACCGCATGGATGAAATCGTGCAGACCGTTGGTGCATCAGTGATGGGCGTTACCGTTGGTTGTGCTCGCTGTCACAACCACAAGTTCGATCCAATATCCATCCAAGACTACTATTCGATGACAGCCGCCTTCCAGGACGTGGAGTTTGGTAGTCGTTATCCCGAGCTTTCCGAGGATCATCCTCGAGTTGAGAAGGAAAAGCGTCTGCTTGGCGAACTAGACGGTCTCCGCGGCGAGATGCGAGCCAATGGCTGGGCGTGGGTCGAGGACTGGAAAGGCTATGACGAGATCCATGTACCGCCGCGTTTGACAGAAAACCTCCGCATTGTTCTCGAGCGACGCTGGAACCAGTTAGATGAATTGACCGTTCTTGATGTGAGTATTGAACCGCGTGAACTTTCATCGCCTGAATACGGAACGAAGGTCTCTGATAATTCCAAGACTCGCGTTGATGGGTTTCCGGCAACCAGGCTTGTTGACGGTGAGTTTTCAGCGAAGGGTGGATGGCGAGGAACAAGCCCCAAAGGTGAGAAGGATCTTCCTTGGGTCCAGTTTGATTTCGATGGTAGGGTCGAATTGGGTGCGATTCGTCTCAGCTCCAACCGACAAGATTTTTTGCAGACGGATTATCTGCTCGGAATCGGCAATCGGATGTATGGCGATGTGAAATTGCAAGTCCTCGAAACCGATGGTACTTGGACGACATTTGCTTCGACAGCCGCGATGAAAAAGCGTTCAAAGGAGAATCAAGAACGAAAGGCTATCCAAGAACAGATCCAAAGGATCATTGAAGCCCTAGTGGCTGAAGGGCCGCAACCAGCGTTCTTGGCAGAGTTCGTGGATCCGGTTGATACGTTTATCCTTGCTCGTGGAAGCCCCGAGAGCCCACGTGATCAGGTATTTGTTTCGGCGCCATCCAACCTTGGCGGTGAAATTGATCTGCCGGCCAATAGCCCCGGGGCACAGCGGCGCTTGGCGTTTGCCGAGTGGTTGGTCGACGAAAAGAACCCACTGACGGCCCGAGTGATGGCCAATCGAATCTGGCATCACATCTTTGGTGCGGGCATTGTTGCGACACCCAGTGATTTCGGAATCGCTGGTGCGCGCCCAACGCATTCTGAATTGCTTGATTGGATGGCGGGACAGTTCATCGAATCAGGTTATTCAATGAAAGAGATGATCCGAATGATTGTCACGTCCAAGGCTTTCAGGCAATCAAGTCGTCCCAACGAGCCAGGCATGACCGCTGATGCGTCGGCGAGCTTGCTTTGGCGATTCCCTCCAAGGCGAGTCGAGGCTGAAGTCATTCGTGATAGTGTGCTATTGGCTTCTGGACGGCTCGATCCCACGATTGGCGGACCAAGCTATCGAATTCACAACGTGAAGAAGAAGTACGCGCAGTGGGAAGTTGTTGATAACCACAGCGATTCGACCTGGCGAAGAATGCTTTATCAAGAACGCATGCGTCGTGTCGACGATCGAATTTTCACCGCTTTCGATTTTCCCGATTGCGGTCAGATCCGCGCGAAGCGTCCTGTTTCCACGACGCCGCTTCAAGCACTCAACTTGATGAATAGCGATTTCGTTGTTTCTCAAGCTGAGTTGTTGGCCGATAGAGCTGTAGAAGAAGGCGGATCGGATATCGTGGATCAAGTCAACCGATGCTTTGAACTTTTGCTCTCGCGACAACCGTCGGCGAACGAATTGGCGGCTTCGGTTCAATTCGCAAATGAACAATCATTGGCGCTGCTGTGCCGCACGCTGATCAATACGAACGAATTTGCCTTTCTACCATGAGCAGTGAAATGAACGCAGAAAGAATCTCTCCCATCGGTAGATCACTTCTCGATCGGCGCGGTTTCCTTGGGCAATCGGGAATGGCACTGGGTGGTTTGGCGTTATCCCAGCTCTTGTCGAATGATCGGATGTTGGCGTCTGAATCCAGTTCAGGACCCATCCGCCCTAACATTGATGACGACAATCCCTACGCTCCACGGCCTTCGCATTTTGAAATGCCGGCCAAGCAAGTCCTCGTGATCTACTGTCCGGGTGCGGTAAGCCATGTGGACACTTTTGATTACAAGCCAGACCTCTACAAGCTTCACGGTAAGAAACCGCCAGGGCTTCCCGAGGTGACCTTTGAAGGACCCTCGGGCAATATTGCGAAGCCGTTTTGGGATTTCAAACCGAGAGGTGAAACGGGAAAGATGGTTTCGGACTTGCTTCCCAATCTCGCTGGAATGGTGGATGACTTCTGTTTCATCCATTCGCTAACCACGCAGACGAGCGCCCATCCTCAAGGCGAGAACTTCATGAACACAGGCTTCACAATGGAGGGGTTTCCCTCATTTGGAGCATGGGTGACGTACGCGCTTGGATGTGAAACCGATGAGCTTCCGGCGTTTGTCGCAATCAATGATCCGCGTGGTCTGGCACGCAGTGGTAAGAATAATTTTGGCAGCGGCTTCTTGCCGGCAGCCTTCCAGGGGACAGACTTCACGGCAGCAAATCCCCCGGCCAACCTAGGGCGACCCAATGCGTATTCACCGGATGCGGATAGGGCCAGCGTTGATCTCTTGCAGCAATTAAACGCCAGGCATCTTAACGACTATCCCGGAGACGCTGATTTGGCGGCACGTATCGCGAGCTATGAATTGGCGGGGCGTATGCAGACGTCGGTGCCCGAGGTGATGGACATCGCAAACGAACCAGCTCACGTCCACGAAGCCTATGGAACGGAAGCTGGAACTGAACTCAAACAAGCCTACGCTCAAAACTGTATCCTCGCGCGTCGGTTGCTTGAAAAAGGTGTTCGAGTCGTCCAACTTTTCAATGGGAGTGATCCGTCTGGTGGAAACGGTGTTACGAACTGGGATTCGCACAGCGACATTCTGAAGACGCATGCGATGCAAGCCGAAATCATGGATCAACCCACGGCGGCATTGATAGCGGATCTCAAGCAACGAGGAATGCTGGAACACACCCTGGTAGTCTGGTGTACGGAATTTGGAAGGATGCCTTTCCTTCAGGCCAATGGAACTGGTCGAGACCATAACCCAGATGCATTCACATGCTTCATGACCGGTGCGGGAGTCAAGCGTGGTTTCAGCTATGGGGAGAGTGATGAGTTTGGATTCAAGTCGGTCGTCAATCCCACGAGCGTCTACGATTTCAATGCGACTTTACTTCATCTGATGGGCTTGGATCACGAACGGCTGACCTACTATCACAACGGCTTAGAACGCAGGCTCACCAATGTGCATGGGCATGTTGTAAAGGATGTGCTGGCTTAGGGCGTTGTTTCGCGTAGTGGAGCCGTGAACCGAATGTGAGCGAAGCGAACGAAGATGTCGGGTAAGAGACGTTTTCGTGGACTCCGATTATCGAGAGGGAAAGCGAGTCTTCGGGACGCTTGATAGCGATAACTCAGATTCTTGAGCTCCTTGTTCGTCGGACTAGTGCTTGATCCATTTTTGATTTTAGGGTCCGGACGTAGCGACAGCCGCTAAGGCTTTCGGTGATTGTGACCCGCTTTAGCGTCAAACGCCGAAACTCTTGGCGAGTCTCGCTACCCTGAAAATGAAAATCGGTGAAACGCTAGCCCAGGCTTTGTGGCGTTCGTTCGAGTGCTACACTCATGACAAGAGGTTGGTCAATAGAATCAGCACACGCCGAGGAAGTGCCTGCGAGCTCTTTGACATTCATGGCGATTTTGAGATGAAACCATCAACAACAAACATCGAGACGATCATCGACCGGGGTTCTCGCAAGGTTCAAATCAAACGATTTCAGAAGGCAGATGGCCATAAATTTCTATCTGCTCAAGAGCAAGATGAACTCTCCGCTGAAGAACCGTTAGAGATACGTTTGGTTTATTTCGATCCGAACGCAGTAGATCAGGCGGCGAGTCTTGAGCGATCGATCAGCGTGACGATGCGCACACCCGGACACGACGTCGAGCTTGCCGTGGGGTTCCTTGTTGGTGAAGGGATCGTCAAGAACCCCGAGGACATCGAGCGAGTTCGGCCTTGTGAGAATGATGCCGTGCGAGTTCATTTGGCGAAGGGGTGTCAAGTTGATTTCGATCAGTTGCAACGTAACTTCTTCACTTCGAGTTCATGTGGGGTCTGCGGAAAAGCGACAATCGACGCGGTGTGTCGCCAAACGATGCCGATTACCGACGCGCGTCATCATCAATTTGATGCGAGCTGGATTGCTTCGCTTGGTGGGAAGCTTCGTGCCGAGCAGTCAGTTTTTAACCGCACCGGTGGATTGCATGCCAGCGCGTTGTTTCGCGGCGATGGTAGTTTGATAGCGATTCGCGAGGACGTGGGTCGGCACAACGCGCTTGACAAGGTCATTGGAACGGTTTGGTTCTCATCTCCCGAGGCTTTCGTGGGGTCGGTGTTGTGTTTGAGTGGGCGGATCAGCTTCGAGTTGGTTCAGAAAGCAGCCATGGTCGGCATTCCAGTGATCGTAGCTGTTGGAGCACCTTCGACGTTAGCCATTCAATTGGCCAAGGAGCTCGAAATCACAGTCGTTGGCTTCGTTCGTCTGGACCGGTTCAACGTCTATACTGTACCTGAACGAATCACCGATCCGTGACCTATCTCGAAGCTGTATGTCGATTTCCCACCAATCAAATACTGAGCTGACCGATGTCGACTTGAATGACGCCGGTACGATCCAACCAATACCAGAATCGGCCTCAAAGCCCCTATCTTCGTCAAATCGTGTGGATGTTATCGATGACGCTGAGCTAACGCCACTCGATAACGGGCATGGCGAGATCACGCTTGTACCTTCAGATGCCGATGGAAAGCTCAAACAAAAACCGGTGAAAACAAAGGTCGCTGGTTTGCCGGCCGTGCTGAGTAGTTTCCGGTATGCCGTCAGCGAAGCGGGGCCTCTACGTGGCACGTTGCCGATGTTGCAGGTTAACCAAGCGGACGGGTTCGATTGCCCAGGGTGCGCCTGGCCGGATCCCGATAACCATCGTTCAGCGTTCGAGTTTTGCGAGAACGGCGCCAAAGCCATCGCACACGAATCAGACAAGCGGAGGATTACTCGGGAGTTCTTTGCCAAATACAGTGTCAGTGAGCTTTCGCGTCAATCAGATTATTGGCTTGAACAACAGGGTCGACTGACTGAGCCAATGGTGCTTCGAGAGAAAGCGAGCCACTACGAGCCGATCTCTTGGGAAGATGCTTTTGATCTAGTCGCTAAAGAGCTTAATCGTCTCGAATCACCTGATCACGCCGCGTTCTACACATCCGGTAAAGCCACCAATGAGGCTGCGTTTGCGTTTCAAATATTCGCTCGCGCATTTGGTACCAATAATCTTCCTGACTGCAGCAACATGTGTCATGAGTCGAGTGGTCGCGCGATGACGCGTATGTTTGGTCATGGAAAAGGAACCGTCCTGCTCGAGGATTTCAAGAAAGCTGAATTGATTTTCGTGGTGGGGCAGAATCCCGGTACTAACCATCCTCGCCAGCTCGCAGCACTACAACAGGCCAAACGCAACGGAGCTCGAATCATTACGGTGAATCCGTTGCCCGAAGCTGGATTGACTGGGTTCATGAACCCACAAGAAGTGAGCGGCATGATGGGTATTCCTACGCAGCTGACGGATCTCTTTCTGCAGGTCAAGATCAACGGTGATATCCCGCTCTTCAAAGGGATCATGAAGCAGTTGGTCGAGTGGGAAGACGCTGGCGACGAAGTTTTGGATTG
>JBCCKZ010000189.1:0-8967 GCA_039027135.1 Planctomycetota bacterium | reverse complement strand
GTAAGGATTTTGAATTCATGGGTTTCTACGAATTCCCGCCGGAATCTGTGGTTGTCGTTAGCTCTCCAAAACGCATCGTCGCAGAGTGGCGATATGTCATTGCAAAGGGTGAGGTCGTTGCCGGCTCAAAGTATATCGATGCAGGTGAAGAGGTATCACTGCAGGCCGAGGACCCACTCGCACTTGAGTTTGCTCAGATGGTCACCGCAGAAGGCTATGAGCCCGATCCAGTCTGGGTGCTTGATGTTTGTTGTACAGCCGACGGCAGATATCATTTAGTCGAAATAGGCGGCTTTAGCTTCGCTAGCATCTACGGATGTGATAAAGACGCTGTTGTCCAATCTGTCTCCGCGGTGGCGGAATCGATACACGCCTCTAGGAATCGTTAATCTACAAATGAAATCCCAGTCCAGAAGACACAAAGCAATCGCGATAGCCTCATGCATCGCAGCCTTGGCAGGCACGGCGGTGTACCTCATTCCTGCATCTTTTTGGAGCATCGTGATTCCCAACCTCAATTCCTTCAATATTGAGTAGCCGTCTTCATTGCTATCTAGTTCGCATTGCCAGTTTATTCCGAGTGATGAACGATCCACCCTGAAACGCCCACCGAACGACCAGAGGATGCCGATGAATCACCGAGCTGAGCTTTTTGGATTGGCTGAACCCACTGGGCGTTAATGTGACTCGTCTCATTGTTCAATCGAATGACGGACTGTACTCAATGATCTCTTTGCCATGATTGTGTTTGAGCCACTTTCGTTTAACTCCGTGCACGATGTCACGACGATGGTCGGCGAATTGTTGCTCGAGATCATGCGAGTGATCGATAGACCAGCATTTGACTTTCATCATGACTTAACTGAGGATCGTCTTTCACAGTTCATTGAAGATGGAATTTACGATGGTGTTGTTGCAATGGATCGCGACAGGGCCATTGGCTTCGCAACCGCTTATGAGAGCCATTCGTTATACGGCAACGGCGCCTATGGAACGATTCCTGAGTTTTACGTTCGACCAGCCTATCGTTCCCGTGGAATCGGCAGGAAACTACTTTCCGAACTTCTTGCGCGTGCGAAAGGGAGAGGGTGGACGATGCTTGAGGTCACCACACCACCGCTGCCCCATTTCGACCGAACGCTCGCATTCTATCAAGACTCTGGATTTGCCATTACGGGCGGTCGGAAACTCAAGATTGACCTTTCAACTGAATCATCCAACGCCGACTGAGCCGTTGAATGACGTCACACGATGAGTGCAGAGAAAGGCATTCGAATCCCGGGCGTTAAACGCTAAGGGCACCGTGGATCTACGCGGTAGCCGTCCGCGACATGCCCCATCAGATTGACAACGATACACCAGGCATCTCGCTGGATACGTTATCGCCAGGCTTGCTATGATTCTTTACTCAGGCAAGACGACTCTCTTGCCACATCTCGACACGAGGCGGCTTTGCCGCTGAACTTCGACTTGCAACCTGCCAACACCTCGTTCCCTGCGCGGACTCAATGAAGAAGCGACTCCGTTTTGGCCTTCGAACACTGTTGCTTGTGACGGCTTTTCTGGCAGTGGGTTTGTTTTGGATCCGCTGGCCAATGATGACCGCGTCTTCGTTCGTGGCCAACCCATCACTCGGAAAGACGCAAGTCATTGTCGATAAAGACACACTCGACGAACAGCTCGATCGAATTCGTCTTTTCTCCTCTGATGAGCAGAACTCGAAGGCCGACTTGGTCACCTTTGATCGCTCTGTAATGGACGTCCTCGTTGGTGTCCAACGCTTTGAGTATGGAAGCTACGACATCACTGCCCGCCGAGGCAAAATAGCGATCTATGGACCATACTATTACTTTGGACCGATCAAAGCTCGACGCTGACACCATACCGCATCACCCATTGATGGAAGGATGCTAGTGATCTATCAGCCGAACGGAGGCCTTTGATGTTTCTTATTCGCCACTTGATTTTCACGACGGCAGCGGTCGCGATCACGATGGCTGTCTCCATCTACAACTTGGGATTTGGCCTATTCTGCCTGAGCCTTCTGCCAACCGGTTCTTACTTGCTTCGTTCAAAACGAGGTAAACCGCGAAGACCAATCAGCAGGATGACCGCGATAACCGCATGCCTAGTGTCTCTGTACCTCGGATCCGTTGGACCTTTCTTTGGTGTGATCTACTACATGCGTGCCAATGGACTGGATCGACCTTCGATCGAAAGTCTTTCGTCTCGAATTTACGCACCAATCGCATGGCTACCGACCGACACCATTCCCAGTCGATTGTTGACAACGTATGTCATCTCATGGGAAGACTCCGCGCGAACTCTAACGCAGCATCTCAACGGCACTCTGGAGGCACAGCCAGAATTCTCGCCACCAGCACCTACTCGATCTGCCGCGAATTAGTTGTCGCAACATGAATGCGACGAAGGTACGAGAATCACTCGATGAGCCGAACGAATCCATTTACTTCACCGCTTACCCACGAAGAGAAACCAAGGCTCATTTTCATCATCGGAACCCCGCTTGTTTGCGTCATACTTGTTTCGCTGGCAGGCTACTTTGCTTTGCTTGGAGTCGTGGGGACGATCATCAATGTCACGATCTCGAATGCTCGTGAGATAGCCATTCCCGCCGCGATCATCGCTGATCTTTCCACTTACTTCGCGACGGCCGGCTGTCTCTTTGTTGCTGCGATCTATCTAACATGTAAGTGCTACTTTCGAATGTCGCTGTCACTCCTGTTTGCTGTGCTGCTGGTCTATATCCAGCCGCTTTCGTAACAGAGTCCGCGTTGAAAGTTTAAAGCGTCGAATCGCTCCAAGATGCTTGACCGAGATTTGCATTAATTAAACCGACGTTTGGATCTCGCTTCTTTTCTTGATCAAGTAGCCTCTCTTTGACTCAACATCTTTCATTGCGGACACTTGAAGGCAGTTCGCAAACGGGGTAGGGCAGGGCGGTTATCCAAAAGGAGAGGATGCTCGAGTCTCTCGGGGAACGTAGCTGAAGTATGTCTCCAAAAGACCGGACAAACTAAAATGACGCTCGCGAATGCAATGCAGATTGATCTCGTCAAACCGCGAAGACCAGATCGTTCGCGCTTTTGAACGGGCTAACAGGAGTCGCCAACGACGCCCTCTTCTTCATAAGCTAGTCATTCATCACGTCCCCCGCCCTACAAGCCCTCAACCAGGGCAAGCTAGAGCCTGCCCGAAAACTTCAGCCGAAACTCGCTAGCAGCCGGTCTCGACGTGAACCGCGGGCTAGTTGCCCGGTCGGCTGACACGTATTCGAAGAGCTCTTAGCTCAATCTTCAATTGGAGCTGCTTTCAGTTAGTTGCCATGAAACTTCGCTACACGATTCGAATGACGATGCTGGTGACGTTGATCGCATCCATAGGCTTCGGCTTCTATGTTTATCAAGATCACATCCACCAGCGTCGGCTGCACGCCATGATGCAGATCGAGAGAGATGCTGGATTCGTCACGTTTCGCAATCGATTTTCAGGAATACCAATCGAAGTCACAGACGACGTGCGTCGAAATGATCGGTTGGATGCTATTTATCTCGCTGGCTCGAATCTGGAACAGAAGACTCTTGATCTTCTTCCATCACTGAATGAGGCCCGATTCATCTCTTTCAATGGTAGCGCATTCGCCGATCATCACGTTGGGTCTTTGGATCAACTCACGAATCTTCGCGAACTTCAGCTCAATGGAACTCTCATTACGGAAGTTGGCCTTGCACATCTCTCTCGGGAACATCGTCTCACGCTACTTACTCTGAACGATACGTCGGTCGACGATCTTGCGATTAAAGCTTTGGCTGCAATGACTTCACTCCAAAGACTCTATTTGCATAACACTCATTTCTCCGACGAAGGCCTCATACGGCTACAATCTGACCTGCCGGGCTGCAGTATCGTTCGATGAAGACTGAATGAAACGCACGATCCCCTGCTTTGAGGGGCATGCGTCGCGTTTTGAAAGTGGAACAACAACGATTAGTGATTGGCACCGTTTGATGATGGATTTTGAGATACCTTTGAGGAGCCTACTTTGAAACTGGGTTTCATACTTGCATTTGCTTTTGCCTCCGTGGTCTACCCTCTACCGATCAGTGCGTTGGAGACAGCCCCACTTCGGTACGAACTAAAGTCTCAACCGGGAGCGTTCATTCCGTATGCAGCCAGTCACTCATTCACCGAACCGAATCCGAGCATCACGCGAATCCTTTTTTCGATCCACAGCAGTGGCTTCGACGCGCGACAATACTACAACAATGCTCATCAAGCGGCGTCGCGAGTTCGTGGCGCCCTCGATCAGACCTTGATTGTCGCGCCACAATTCTATGAAAAGAGTGCGATTCCTCATTCTATTCCAGAAGGCTTGCTCTTTTGGAGAACGAGTCCATATCGCGGCTCAGCACGGTCAGCCATTGGTCCGAATGTAACCGCAATTTCACTTAGCGCTTTTGCGGTGATTGATGAGTGGCTCGGTGGACTTATTGAAAGTGGCAACATGCCGAATGTTCGCGAAATCGTTATGGTTGGGCATTCTGCTGGCGGTCAGTTCGTGCAGAGATACGCCATGGTTGGCAAATACCAGAATGACAAAATCCAATTTCGGTACGTTGTCTCGGCGCCATCTTCCTTTGCTTACCCTTCAGCCGAACGCTACAGCAGCACCAAACGAAAGTTTGTGGTGCCAGACGCGAGCACGATTGCGAAGTGCCCCAAGTACAACCACTGGGGCTACGGTCTTGAGGAGCCCTACGGGTACTTTGCGGCACAGGATGCAACAAAAATCGCTACATCCTACGCAAAGAAGAGAGTCTTCTACGTCGTTGGACAGAACTATGCAGACCCACACGACCGATCTCTTGGCAAGAGCTGTGGTGCAATGATGCAGGGCTCCCATCGATTGCAACGAATGCAAGTTTATCAAGCGTTCCTTGAATTCAAGTTTGGCAAATCGATTAATCGATACCACAAGTTTGCCGTGGTTCCGAAAGTCGGTCACTACGGACTTGGAACGATGACGTCGACTGCCGGGCTCAGAGCGTTATTCGGACCAATTCGTTAGGAACGATGATCCGGGCAGTTCACCTAAACGCATTTTGAAGTTCTTGTGGACACATGCCAACTAAGCCACATTCGTCTTCATCGTTACGCACTACTTCGTTGGCATCGTTCTGACTTCCGGGAACGACTGGCCTATACCATCCAAATGATGGACTGTGCGAGGGCCTGGGAAGAGCATAGGGCATCAAAATACCAGCGAGTCCAGAGAATTCGCCGCCAGCAACAAGTTGCCACCGCCGGAAAACAAGTTACCGAACTCAATCTATCCTAAGAAGAATGCCGATCGATTTTGACTTTAGACAGTACGAATCCGAAATGGCCGCTTGCCTTGAGCGATCCGTTCTCAAAGTTATGAACGAATGGCCCGACGATGATTTTTACGCTGCCGCGTTGCACGAATTCTATGCAGAAACGGGAGATCAGATCACTCTGCCTCATCTCGCAGTAAACACATCTGGCGAGGTTGACCAGGAAGGATGCAACAGGTGGAGTACACCCGATTGGTACTGGGACGATTTGGAGTTCGCCAGCAAGAAACTCTTACGACTCCATTCCAAGCTAGAAAGTGAAGCGAGTCAATCAACACTCGATCATTGGGATAAAGTCTATTCAAAGTGGATGGACACCCTCATTCGTGTCGCAAAAGAACTCACCAAGCGGCTGAAAAAACATCAGGCAGCGAGCAAAGATTTCGGATTCTATCTCTTCGACGACAATGATGAGGATGGCGATCTACTGCGTAGGTGTATGTCTCCTGCCAAGTTCAGACGCTTGTTTCCTTCGCTCCAAGCTGCGGTCGATGAGAAGAAGCGGGACACTAAGTTGCCGGCCAAACAAAAACTCTCGAAGTATGAGAAGGATCTCTACAGTCATCAGGATGAGATCCTCGAATTGGGAAAAGCTGCCGTCCCGATTTTGATACGTGGTTTAGACGAAGATGAAAGCTGGCTGGCTGCTGATTTGTTAGCCAAGTTGGGAGCCTCAGACGCCAAAGTGATTCGGGCACTTCGAAGTCACGCTTGTCTGCCGGAGAACGCTTCACCTCGATGGCACTTCACATCCGCGCTGGCAATTCTTGGCGATATCGATTTCGTTCTGGAATTAGCGAAGAGCACCAAAACGCGTGACGCTGCAATTAGAGGCATCAAGGCCCTGTATTCAGAACGCAATCATGGATTCATTCCGGTTCCACTGGACTATTCCCCGCTAGAGCGTCTTCTGAATATCAAATCTTGCAGCAGGAAGGCCCAAAGGCCATGCAGTGATGGCCCCATCAAATACGCCCTTGATTCTCGAGGCGACATCCTTCCCGCAGACGTCGACATAGCGATTGCGGGAACTGCTTCCAAATACAAAATGATCCGCGAGCACGCTGTTGACGCCTTGGGCAATCGAAGCCTCGGTAAGGCCGCGAGTGGTCCCGCCATGCAGGCCATTACAAATTGCTTTAATGACCGAGCCATGACGGTGAGATTCTTAGCATTGTGTGCTATCAAAGAGTGGAAGAAAGCAGCAAAAGAACACCTACTAGTCATTCGCCGAGTGATGAGAAATGATACCGATCCCGATGTGCGGTATAGGGCGCGAATGACGATCAAGGATATGGGATTCAAACCATAGGTAAAGCAATCCATGACTTCATCTGTGCCAAAACCATCGGTCAAATACCCCTTCGTTCCAAAATCGACAGCCTATCTGGAACCTGGTCACTTTTGGTCCATCCCTCTCGATAACGGTGGTTTCGCATGTGGTCGAGTTCTTCAGCTCGAGATGATTGAAGGCAAACGTGATCGCCGCATGTTCCTTGCTGGCCTATTGGCTTGGCACGGCGATTCGCTCCCAACGGAAGACTCCATCGCCGGGGCACAGCTCATTGACCATGGTGACGTTCATATCAAAGCGATCACCGAGAATGCCGGTGAAGTTCAAGGTTTCCGTTGTCTTGAACTCGATCGCATCGATGTTCCACTAACACTCGACGAGTCGCCGGGTCCGGGCTGCTGCCTACGCCGAGGCTTTGATCGTCTGGGTGCAGCGACCGAGGAACAACAACAGCGACTTCCTGTTTTCTCAACCTGGGGATACGGTGTGATCAAGGATCTCGCAGAAATGCATTTTGGAAAGTCATTGTAAACGGGTGATACTGTCCTGGATGATGGTTGCAACCATTGGATCGCGTCTAAATGAGTCTCTTATCGCTACCAACTCAGTTCTCGGTGCGTCAAGTCTTGCTATCCGCTCTTTTGGCCGCAATCGTTTTGGGATTCCTACATATCCCTCAAGTTCGATCAGATCGATTCATCAGTCACGTGCGATCAAAAGAAATCGAGGATACCTTGGCGATGCTCAAGCCTGGCGAGGATACATGGACCTTGTCATTCTTCGAAGAAGTTCTCAGCCTTGGGGATGTGCATGCTTCGCCATGCTCGCCCACCTTCTGGCAATACCTCAGCTGCCAACGCATAGTGGAGGTGCGCCACACCTCGTCAACAATCATATTGAGTGTTGGCCTATCCTCGGTTAGTTGTGAATCAATTACCGAGTGGCCTGTCTCTCGGGGAGACTTTTAGGGATGAAACTTTGCAACCATCGGCATTCGATAGACGAACGCTTTGACTCTAGAAGTCAACAGAACCTCCTTCTTCCTAGGCGGCCAGGGAAGGGCTGTGCGGCGCGAAGAAAAGAAGAGACAAACAGACTTCAACCTTTCGATCGGACGACTCGACGCACTAAACCAGCGGACCCTAGGTTAGATCTAGTTTGTCGCCACTATCGTTTTCCTCCAAAGGCCTAGCAAACGGACTATCACTGCATGAGTCAACAGATAGGCCCAAGACAATGAAGATTCAGCTCAGATGTGTATTCGCCTATCGCACAGTGGACCCAGCTGATCTATGGAGCGAGTTGTTTGAGATAGTTGATTCGCTAGGTCGTTCGTCGTCACGGTATTCTTTTTACGGCAGAACTCGCAAACCAGAAGGAATCGTTTCCACTCTGCAATCTAGCGATCGTTCGAGCTTTGATGTCTCCGATGATCGATTCGATTTTAACTTCTGCCCCATCGCAAAACATCGTTTAGATCAACTCATCGTAACAACAACTGAGGAAGACCTTGTCGACCCGTACCTTTGGATCAAGAACTTGGCAGCCACCGAGATTTTGATTCAAGCGTTCCTATTCAACGACGAGTATGACTTTTGGCAGAACGCGACGGACCCGCTCCAGTTTCGATCCCATGGTCGAGAGTGCGACCATTTGCCAATGTGCTCGAACGGACTACCACCGCCGTTGGAACAGACAGTCATTGATGTCTCAAAGAATCCAGGAAAACTATCACTCCGAAATGGGTATATCGAGGGTGTGTCCAACCCCATTTGGTTAGGCGAGAGGTTTTGGGACCGAGTGCGTAAACAACGTGATCAAGTGCTTGATTCAGATGTTTGGCGTCAAGTGCGAGAACTTGATAACGGCCTGGTCTGTCTACACTCTCACCGTAAGCCCTTCGACGCGAGTGATGATGAACAAACCAGGATACAGAACCAAGTACGCAACCTTTTATACGAAGTCACCAATTGAACAGCGAAAGCGAATACTCCGCTTCGCCATCCTGCGATTCTGCATGCTGCCGGGACGGAAAAAGCCAATGAGTAACTGCAATCCTTGGCAAAAAACCTGGCGCGTGTTTGTCGGGATTTCAAACTTCCTACTCCGCATTTCCGAAGGCCCTAACCGACCGTTGAAAGGTCCAATCGCTCCCGAAGGGAGCCTACACTTGGGAGCCCGCGATTTGTGCCACCCACCAACCAAACTCGCGATAAACGCATAAACTGGACGCTGAACCGAAGTCGCGGAAACATCGTTCTCTTTAATAGAAGTCTG
>JBCCKZ010000188.1:0-8998 GCA_039027135.1 Planctomycetota bacterium | reverse complement strand
CTAGCCAGCGTCAGGCGAAGCTCAACATTAACTTGAAAGGCCTATCACCGGGCATGCAACAAATTCGAATCGTCACGGTTGCCGATGATGCCAACCATTCTCGTGAGAGTGAAGGTGGATGGCTTCAGTTCGGCGACGCGTCCCAGCGGGTCAACATCACGGTCGATGGCACAACCGCGCAGATCGAGTCTCCGGGTGCAAGCCAAATTGAACTTCGTCACCATCTCGAAACCATTGACACAAAAACCGCCGACAGCTGGACCGTCGACCTCACACAATACGACCTAGGTAAAGGCCCCGTTCGAATACGTGCAAAGGCGACGTTTGGAAAGGTTGACGCATTCAGTCAAGACGCCGTCGTCACCATCAATTAGCTTGGCCTGCTGGCTCGAGCTCTTCCATCATCATGGCGTGCAGCTCAATAACCGTCTTCGCATGTAGTGCCGACGCATAGGCAACACCTCTGCCGCAGGTCCATACGGCGTAGGTGTCATCGTCGATTCGCATCGCAACCTGTCGCCGTTGGTCGTCAAGACGATCGATTACGTATTGTCCTGCTGGTTCGGAAATCGCGGGCGGGATTGCAACACAGAGTTCGGGGCAGTCCGGATGAGATCCTTCAATACACTCGACACCAATCTGAAGACGTCGCTGAAGCTGATACTGAAGCGATTCAATGAAACTTGCTGGCAACATCGTCGTTCATATCCAGAATGGGTTGCGTGATGGCTTGACGCCAACGGAGGCTTTGCCGTCGACGCTTCAAAATTAGCCTCCAAAGCCATTGAATACCGAATGCTTCGTCACCAAATGTTCCAAGAAGCAATCCATAGATCACTCATTCAGTCTTTGCCGGTTATAGGACGCTTCCTCTTTCGTTCGTGCATCACCATCAATCACCTCCCCGCCAGCGTGGTAAGAGGTGCCCGAGCCGTCAAATCCACGAGAACCCGAATATTCAGATCCAAAGTGCGTGTGAACGCTTACGCCAGCGAACAAACGTGGCAAGACAAATTGCCGGAAAAGACGACGGCCTGCTGGCACGAGCAAAGAGAACCCGACGACATCGGTCAGAATTCCGGGAGTCACTAGGAGTGCGGCGGCAAACGCAATCATGATCGCGTCACTGACATCGCGTCCGACTTCGGTGATGCCGTGACGGGGGTCACTCATCGAATCTCGAATCCTCATCCAAGCCGCAAGTCCTTCTCGTTTGGCCACATACGACCCAATTACACCCGTGATGACGACAAGCGCAAACGTGAAGGACGGACTCGTTTGTGCGGCTAAACGGAGCAGGAGAAAAAGCTCCAACATAGGCACGAGCGTGAATAACAGCAGTAATCTCAGCAAAATCATGAGATCCTCTTGGCAGGCATTGAATTTCCAAAACAACGCAGCATCTTCCGTGCCTAGACAACGAAAAGATATAACGGCCACATCACGAAACTCGTGGGTCAAGGCTCGTCGCGGAAAGCAACAAATGGGCTCGCCGTCCCGGGCCCCCGCTAAACTCACCGCTTCCATCCGTTTAACCCACTGCTAGTATACGGGTAAGCCTCAATCGCAACTCGCTGGAGATCCTAAAGTGGCGTTTCGCCTACCTGTCGTTTCCGAACCTGAAATGCCCGAGGGCACTGCCGTCAGTGGTAGTGGCCGCCTACCCAAATGGCTGCGTCGACCAATTCCGCGTTCCAACGCGAACCATATGACCGACAGCCTGGTTGATGAGCTGAAGCTGGAAACGGTTTGCGAGAATGCCAAGTGTCCGAACCGCATGGAGTGTTACAGCCAGCAAACTGCAACCTTCATGATCCTGGGAAATGTGTGCACGAGGCCCTGTGGGTTTTGCGCCGTCCGCCGAGGCAGGCCACCTCAGCTCCCTGAAACAGATGAACCAGATCGAGTTGCCGAAGCCGCTGCACGGCTCGGGCTCAAACATGTCGTAATCACATCCGTAACGAGAGATGACCTACCCGACGGTGGCGCGCAACACTTCCATGACTGCGTGGTCGCCGTTCGAGAAAGAACGGGTGCGACTACCGAGGTGTTGACACCCGACTTTGTCAAATGCAAGGAAGCTTTGCGAATTGTCGTTGAATCGAAGCCAACGGTATTCAATCACAACATGGAAACGGTACCACGAATGTATCGGCGGATCCGTGGTCCCAAGAGCGATTACGCTTGGACGCTGGGGATGATGAGTCAAGTAAAGAGATACGATCCGGAAGTCAAAACCAAGACCGGATTGATGCTAGGCTTTGGCGAGACACGTGACGAGCTTTTGGATGCGATGGCAGACCTCCGTCGACACGATGTGGATTTCCTAACACTGGGCCAATATCTCCAACCTGGTGAGAAATACCTGCCCGTTGTTCGCTACGTTCCTCCTGAAGAATTTGATGAGCTCGGTGACATCGCACGATCAATGGGCTTTGTAAAAGTCGCTTCTGGCCCCTTTGTTCGCAGCAGTTATCACGCTCGCGATATGGCTGAAACAGATACCCAGGCGACGACGAGTACCGGTTCGGGTGTTGCGGTAGCTTCGGGCGACTACTTCCTTAGTTAATGCCTCCGATATACCTCGACTTCAACCGGACTGCACCGATGGCGCCAAGTGTCTTGGCAGCCATGGAGCCCTATTGGATCACCCACGCGATGTTGCCCAGCCAGCAACATCCGGCCGCTAAAGCCATCGCCGAAGCACTCGAATCATCTCGAGAACGCGTTGCGACGTTGATGGGCTGTGAACCGTTCGAAGTCATTTTTACAAGCGGCGGGACGGAGTCCAACAACCTGGCCATTTTGGGTCGTCCGGATATCGCCTCGTGCGAATCAAATTCCGGACAACACATCCTCGTTGATCCAGCGTGTTCTTCGGCTATCTCTCCCGTGATGTCACAGCTAGCCCAACAGGGTTTTGAGGTAGAACTGCTCCCTTGCAATGCCGACGGCGTCATCGAAAGCGACGCCATTCGCTCAAGCATCAGATCAACAACTTGCTTGTGCTGTATCGCCGTGGCGAGCGGAATCACAGGCGTCATACAACCGGTGCATGAAATCGCATCACAGTGCCGAGACGCTGGTGTTTCGGTTCACTTGGACGCCGTGGACGCAGCGGGCAAGCTAGAACTAATCGCCCGCAGCCTTCCGGTTGATACGATGTCAATCAGCGGCCACAAGCTCTACGGACCTAAGGGAAGTGGAGCACTCTACGTGCGGCGAGGAACACGTTTGCAGTCGCTCATGCAGGGCGAACTGCGAGAAATGGGACTCAGACCAGGTTCCGAGAATGTTCCTGCCTGGATCGGCCTCGGCGTCGCCGCCATGCTTGCATCCCATGCTGGCAATGAACTTCATGGCATGATGGATGAGCACATACGGAACCTCGTTGTCGGGCTGCAAGCGGCATTGCCCAGTTCACAGCGTGAAACCATTCGTTGGATTGGTGAAGATTCGCCACGTATGCCGGGAACGGCTGTTCTCGATATAGGAATGAATGCGGGACGGATCCAACAGCTATGTGACGACCTCGTTTTCTCGACGAGTGATAGCTGTGACCCACCAGACGAAATGGCGAGGGCCCTCTTTGCAACCGGAATGACGCAGGAGAGCATCCCTAGGTGCATGCGAATCTCGACCGGCTGGACCACTTCGAGCGATCAAATCGATGCAGCCGTCGTATCGCTCGCATCAGCGATTGAACGCTGCATCTAGTCCTTGCTGAGCCGTTGCTCGCGAGCCGCAAGTAACTTTCGTTGATATTTCGATTGAACGACATCAACGATGATCAAGACCACCAAGACAAAGTAAAAGGTGCTCTTCGCCATCGGCGTAACGTGATGGCCAAAGAACTCCAGCTCGGCTAGGTGCCCACCTTCACTTACCAACATCACGCCGACAATAAACAAGATAAAGAGTCCCAGGACTTCGTACATTCGATTGCGTTGCAGAAAGTCGGCCACTTTGTCGGCAAGCAATATCATAAGCAGTCCACTGATAACGATTGCGGTTGCCATGATCGCGATGTTATGTGTCAGTGCCATCGCACTTAGAATCGAGTCAAAAGAGAAAACAAGATTCATGATGACGATGAGCGAAACCGCTCGAGCGACCGTACTCTTCGCACCCCCACCCGCGCCTTGATGTAGATCATCTGCAGCAAGCAGATGATAAATCTCCTTCAAAGCCGTCCAGAGGATGAATGCTCCGCCCGCAATGACAATCAAAGCATGGCCCGAGATAGCACCCTTGAAAAAACCTAAATCGATCGATGTGAAAGGCATTTCCAACTTTTCGACCAGCTTGAGCACTACGAAAAGCAGAATAATCCTAAAAACGATCGCCAAACCGATACCGAGTCTGCGAACCTTCGACTGTGATTCCGCTTCAACTCGTTTTGACTCGATCGATATGTAAAGCAAGTTGTCGAAGCCGAGGACAATCTGCAAAAGCACAAGCATTCCCAGGGTGAAGAACCCACCGACCGAAAAAAAAGTCTGGTCCGTTGCTGTAGCGGCTTCGGCGGTTGACGCAGCTAATTCTGCGGCAGCGAGAGGAAAGTTGGTCGATGCAAATAAACCAGTCATAAGGCCATTCAACGAAAAGGAACAAATCGCGTGCGATCATGATAAGCCTTGGGGTTTAACGTTCGTAGTCCAGCACTAAGAACTCTCACCGCCAACTTGAGCCAGCACTTGGGCGAACGGAATTTCTGCGCAAACACCGTAGGATTCATGCTGCGTGAGCTTGGCCCGCCGAAATCCCGGTGAATGCAAGCCGCATAGAAATCTTGCCCGATCACGAGCTGTGACAAAGTGATCAGGAAACTCTTGGACGAGCCGAGCAACGACGGTCATCACTGACTGCCCTAAACGACCAGCCGCCGGAGAGGGCCAAGAGTGCTCTCCTTCGCCGAGACAAGCCGTGCATCGCCCACAGCTCTCGCCGAGTGACTCTCCGAAGTGGGCGGCCAGCCGCATGGACATGCAGCTCGAGGCTTTGGCTAACTCAAAGACCTCATCCATGCGTCCGATCTCTGAAGCCTCGCGAGCCAGCAATCTCTCATGCAAATGATCAGCGAGGACTTTTGCATCGCCACCGCTTTGGTGTTCCGGACGATCAATCCAGCGATATCCATGAACGAGGTCTGATACACGAAGCTCCAACCAACCTCTCTCACTCATGTATTCAACAGCCTTGATGATTCGCATTCGATCACAGTTTAAGTGTTTCGCGGTTGCGATCGTGTTAAGCGTAAAAAGTGTTCGGCTCTTGGTAAGAGAACCGAGTACATCCGCGGCAAACTTTCGAGGCTCTCCCTGAAAGTGATCCAGGATGACTTTCGACGTGACTAGCGGTTTAACCTTGTAGCTGTCATAGCGTGGAGATGTGGCCTTGAGACGGCCATCCAACTCGAGATAAGTCAAGAGTGTCTTGACCACCAAGACCCTGATGTCGGTTTCGCTGGCAATCCTGTAATGCGAAATGTGAAAGTGATCCGACTGTCCACACAGCAACTCAACCAAACGACGAACCGCATGATGCGATGGCGTATCCCCATAAATGAAGTTCTCCAGAACCACTCGGTCGCTTGGATCCACCAACATTTCACAGATCGCGTCAACACCATCACGTCCCGCTCGACCAATCTCTTGCGCGTAAGACTCCACTGACTTCGGCGGGTTGTAGTGGTAGACGTAGCGAATGTTCGACTTATCAATTCCCATTCCAAAGGCGATCGTTGCAACAATAATCCCTTTGTCAGAATCAATGAACTCTTGCTGCAGGTTCATTCGCACTTCATTATCCAATCCCGCGTGATAGGCTTTTGCGGGAAAGCCATCATCGCAAAGCTGGTTGGCAATGTCCTCAGCGGTCTTTTGCAGTGTGACGTAGACGAGCGTTGGCCCTGAAGCCCGACTCTGCAAACGATCAACCAAGAATGAGTAATGTTCACCACTCTCGATGGGAGTACTTCGCAGCTTCAAGTTGGCGCGATGAAACCGCGTACGAATAGCATCATCGCCGGCGATATCGAAAGCTGATCGAATATCAGAAAGAACCTCAGGTGTTGCTGTCGCGGTTAACGCGAGAACGCGTTCTGCACCCAGCTCACGTGTCACTTCGGCAAGCTTCAAATAGTCCGGTCGAAAGTTATGCCCCCATTGGCTGATACAATGAGCTTCATCAATAGCGAACAAGGACAGATTGAGGGAGTCTGTACTCGCCAAGAATCGCTCGTTGAAGAAGCGTTCGGGTGACACATACACCAGGCGTATAGCCCCGTCCCGGATCCCCGCCATGGTCTCACGGTATTCGCGCCCGGTTAACGAAGAGTCGAGCCTAGCCGCCGCGATGCCTCGTCGCGAAAGCGCATCGCACTGATCCTTCATCAGTGCAATCAGCGGTGAAACGACAAGAGTGGTGCCGGGCAGCATCTGGCTCGGCAGCTGATAACAAAGGCTTTTTCCACCGCCGGTCGGAAAGACTGCAGCGACATTCTTTCCAGCGAGAATCCGCTCCACAACAGCGCGCTGACCGTCTCGAAATTCAGTCAAGCCAAATTGATCTTGAAGTACTTTGTGTGGGTCGCCTGTCACTGCCGTAGCCATGTTTAGAACTCCATCCGAAAAGAACTTTCGCAGACCTTTGCAAGGCTGTCGATCATAGCGAAAAGAACCCCATATGTGTTCAAAAGTTCACCAATCGAGCCATTTTCCGAGTTCCTGAAATGACACGGAGCCTGAAATGACATGAAGCAGAGGAACGACAACTCGAGCGGCTCCAGATATTTCCCTCGCGACACACGAGGCATCGCTCCGCAGGCCATCGGCTCATAGGCATGCATTGGGCGTCTTACGCCGCTTGAAATCCCTACGTTCTCCCTATCGTTCGCCAGAATCGTTCGTTAAATTCTCGGATCCCGAAAACTGACACGGTTTTCGGGATTTTGATTTTCCTACTCCGCAGTAGCTTTTGCGCTAGAACTGTCCGGCGTCCATTGGGCGAAAGGAACGGATCAGCGGTGCGGGCGAAGGTTCCTGAATGATTCCACCGCGATTATCGGTGCTTCATCAAGAGGAACCTGGGATGGATTGATCGGTCATATCGGAGCGATCCCCTCCTGCCCCCAAAATGCAGCTGCCTCACCTCCCGTTCAGGGAAAGGTTCAATACATGTCCGATGCTCAAAATCTCGCTCGAGAGATGATCGAGGCAGGCGTCCACTTTGGACACCGCACCAGCCTCTGGAATCCCAAGATGACACCCTACATCTTTGGACGAAAGAACCAAATTCACATCCTTGATATTCGCGAGACGCTCAGAGGCCTTTTGCGAGCCAAGAAGTATCTTTCACAAGTTGCAGCCGCTGGTAGCTTGATTCTCTTTGTCGGCACGAAGCGTCAAGCAGGTGAAGCTGTTGAAGAGCAGGCCACCCGATGTGGCATGCCGTTCGTGAGCGAGCGTTGGCTCGGTGGAACCCTGACCAACTTTCGCACCATTCGCAGCCGATTAGGCCGACTGGAAGAACTCGAAGATCTTCGAGGCGGCGACCGTATCAACGAATACAGCAAGAAGATGCAATCAACCATCTCGCGCGAATACCGCAAGATGTACCGTAACCTCAATGGCCTGCGAACGATGAATCGCCTCCCCGAGTGTCTGTTCATCATCGATCCAGGCAAGGAACGAGGGGCCGTTCGTGAGGCACGCCGCCTGGGCATTCCCACCGTTGCCCTGATTGATACCGATAGCGACCCAAGCCTCATTGATCTTCCTATTCCGGGTAACGATGACGGGATTCGCAGCGTCGAAGTTATCCTTCGAGAAATCGCTGATGGAGTCAATTCAGGCAAGGGACAGCTTGCGATGAACCAGCCGGAGACTGAGAGTGCCCCCCAAGGCGAGGCAGCTCCCTCGAACCAAGAACCAGAATCCCAACCCGAGCCAGCAACCGCCTGAGCTCGACGCTTTTCAAACAACACAATTTCAGGAGAAATCAAACCATGGCCGCAATTACGGCTTCCGCAGTGAAGGCTTTTAGAGAGCGCACTGGACTTCCCATGATGGATTGCAAAAAGGCTCTCGCCGACGCTGGTGGTGACGAGGAAAAGGCAATCCAGCTACTTCGCGAGAAAGGCGCAGCCTTGGCTGACAAGCGAGGCGATCGCGAGACCGCGTTCGGTCGCTTCGGACTTTATATTGGCACCGACAAAGAGGTCGGTGCGATGGTGGAACTGCTCTGCGAATCGGCTCCCGTTACGACTAATGAAGACTTCATTCAGCTGGCTGACGACCTCGCACTTCAGCTGGCCACCGGCCCCGGTGCTTCGACAGCTGATGAACTGCTCGCGCAACCCTCGCCTTCAAAGGATGGCGTGACGCTGGGTGAGCAGAAGGAAGAAATGTTCAACCGAATTCGCGAAGTGTTCAACGTCGGGCGAATGATCAAGGTTGACGGCACCTGCGGCGGTTACATGCACCACAGCGGCACGACGGCTGGTGTGTTGATCCACATCGAAGGTGGAAATGACGACGCTGCAAAGGATGTCGCAATGCACGTCGCTGCGATGAAGCCCGCCTCCCTCGACACCGATTCACTGGACTCGGCGATCGTCGACCAAGAACGTGAGATCCTCAAAAGGGCCGCGCTCGCGGAAGGCAAGCCTGAGAACATCGTTGAGAAGATGGTCGAGGGACGCCTCAAGAACTTTTATGCCGAACGCTGCCTGACCGAACAGGCGTTCGTCAAGGACGATAAGCAATCGGTTGGCGACTACGCCAAAGGCCATGGCATGAAGCTCAAGAACTTCTGGCACTGGATCATTGGCGAAAAGAGCGAGTAACGCTCTTGAGCCCATCAACGGGTATCTGTCCAATAGCGCTCGGGCAGCGAATTTTGAAAGGAGTTTCCGCCCGAGCACGCTAGAACCCGTCTAGTGACACTCGGCCAGAGTCCATCAGATCCAAAGTAGCGATACTCGCCAAGAGTTTCG
>JBCCKZ010000187.1:0-9003 GCA_039027135.1 Planctomycetota bacterium | reverse complement strand
CGGAGGGCTTCCCCAGTGCTGGTTCGTGGGTCAGCTATGCGTTGGGCAGCGAAAACGAGAACCTACCGGCATACGTTGCGATTCCCGATATTCGCGGCGAGCCACCCAACGGCAAGGCGAATTGGTCGAACGGATTCCTTCCCGCGAAGTACCAGGCGATCATGATGAGTGATCATCTGCCGATTCGAAATCTATCGCGACCGACGGCTATCACTGATTCTGTTGATGGGGACACGCGAAAAATCCTGCAGCGGATGAATCAGCGTTTTGCTGCGTCCAACCCCGGTGACACGGAGCTGCAGGCCCGAGTCGAAGCTTACGCTTTGGCCGCAAGGATGCAGCTCTCTGCACCGGAGGTTTCCGACCTTTCCAGCGAGACGCAAGAGACCCACAGGCTCTACGGGACCGAGGATCCAAACCAGCTCAAAGCTGCCTACGCGCGGAATTGCTTGCTCGGGCGACGTTTGCTTGAACGTGGTGTGCGTTACGTCAATCTCTACTGCGCCTCGCGAGCATCAGGCGTTGACGGCTTGTTGAACTGGGACGCGCACAAGACGCTCAAAGCCGACTACGAACGTCATTGCCCCGTGTTTGATCAACCAACCGCAGCGTTAATATCGGACTTGAAACGTTCGGGATTGCTTGAAGACACACTCGTTCTTTGGACGACCGAGTTTGGCCGCATGCCAACGCACCAGGCAGGCACGGCCGGACGCGATCATAATCCCGACGGATTCACTTGTTGGATGGCGGGTGCGGGAGTGAAGGGCGGCGTTTCCTATGGAACCACCGACCCCTTCGGACGCCGTGCAGAGAGAGATCCAACGACGGTCTGGGACTTTTACGCAACCGTGATGCACTTGTTGGGCTACGACCACGAACGACTCACTTGGTATCACAACGGCCTCAACCGAAGACTCACGGACGTCCACGGCCACATCATCCGAGACATCTTGGCATAGTCGCAACCCCGATTCGTCTTTGAAGCCATTCCAAGACTTCCATACTCTTCACAGTAGCTCGACTGTCTCAGTCGAATCCATACAATTCTCGACCGTGACGGTCGAGCAACTGATACACATCAGGTATCTCGCCACAGCTCCACACTGAAAACACCTCGATTGCGTCGACTGGAACATTCAAAGGACTTGAGTTCACGCTAGAAGTTGCTAGTGAGGTTTATCATGAGTACTCGCTAAGATACGATCCAGCAAGCGATACCGCGAACGTCTTTGTGGATGGAATCGAGCCTATCAGCGACTACGGAAGTCGTTCAGACCCAGGCAGACTGACGGTCGGCTGGTACGCGGGAGGCTCGGTTGGAACAAGATTGTTACACGTCGGTTCGGTTGACTGTCAAGCGGTGCCAGAACCATCTTCAGCGGTTTGTCAGCACTTCTCTCCAGTCGCTTACGTACCAGATCACAGACTCAAGAAGGTCAATGTTCTTTGATAGGTGGTGCAGACCATCCGCCGTGCCAATCTAAAGCCCATAAGATGAACCCTTACAAGAGTCCTAACGCACCGGAAAACGGGGTTCCTGTCGAAGGGAGTCGTTTGGCAGTGCACAAGCGAGATCAGGATGACTCGGCGAGCACCAAACTCAAATTCTTAACGCCGATCGCATTGATACCTGGAGCATTGGCTGTCAATGATCTCTACCTTGACCTCACGCTTTACCCGACTTTTCAATATGCGGACCAAAATAGTCTTTCGGCTCTAGCGACGTCACTACTCTCGACACCACTGAGCTTATCCGCACTCTTCATAGCCTTTCGGAATCCATCTAAGGTATCTCGCTTGGATTGGGCACTCGTTGTTGCATCGTTCATTGCGGGCCCAAGCAGTTTCCTTACATTGATTGCGCTCTGGTTCATCACGTGATGCGATCTGTTGTCTAGTCTTCAAGCCAACAACGGATCAATCACTCGACTGGTGGAAGTTCATTGATACCGTGGAGGGTTAGCCCCTCATCGGTGACGATGAATTTCGTGATAACGACCCCCATCAAGCCTTCCATCTCTCGCTCGGTCGGAATGATCTCCAAAACACGCTCAATCCAGTCCAGCTCTCCATCCGAATCCAGTTCGAACGATTTTTGAAGACCCTGAATTCGTTGCAAGGAGGGCACTAACTCATCTCGTATCGTACTCATCAGTCTTCCTCCGTCCGAGATCTCGACGCTAAACACCGACTCCGAACCAACGAATTCCTCGGCCTTTCGATAAAGATCACTGTTCCGCATCGCATCGCTGCCAACCGGTGGGTTATTCAATGATTGCAGCACAGATGCCAACACGTCTTCGCCAATAGCCAAAACTAGATAGTTGCTATTCATCACAACCCCGCCCGACAACGCCTCGTTCTCGATCCGATAACCTCGGAATCCTTGTTCATCTGTCGGCTCCAAGTTGAGCATTGCCGCGAAGCCACCGAGTGTATTCATCAAACGATTCCAAGTCGCTTCGTCGCGCATCGGCCAAACAAAAGCTTGTCTCTCTTCGAAGGACTTGAATGGTTCGCCATTTCCCAAGTCAACCTCAACCACTCGCGGCTCGAATTGCACCGATATGTGTTTGTCGCCCAAAGACGCTAGTAACGTTTCGACGTCCGTTTGCAACATTGCTTGGGCCTGGCCCTCCACCATTGCAAAGCCTTGCTGGGCAACAGGAAAACGGGTTGTGGCTTCTTCTTTAATCGTGCGAGACGCCTCCGCCAAATCCAAATTCAATTGGCTGTACGAAAACACCTCACTTGAAACCCAAGCGGGCGGATCAACCGACGCCGTTACTTGATCGAGCACCTGAAGAAAACCTGCTCTCGGTGATGGCAAAGTCAAAAATCCATACTGGCGAATTAACTGATCACCGAATGTCATGCGAAACACAAAAGGCCCCAGACTTTCGCCACCGATCGCCTCTATAAAGTCCTAAAATGTTTCGCTCTCTTCTTCAACAATCTTCTGCCGAGTCCACCCAATGACACGACTGGTATCACCAACGATCTCGAGAATCAGATCTTCATCGCGTTGTTCCTCTGGCTCGAATTCGGGACCGGCACCCAAACTCGCAACAAAGTCCGTGTCCGATGATTCAACTCGAACTAACAGTTGTGAAAGCTCGTCAACCAAATACTCGGAAACTTCAGCGGTTTGGCCTGCATTGACGGTTTCGCTCGACTGAATGTAGATCAAATGACGTTCAGTCTTAGCAATGAGTGCAACATTCCCTTCGCGGCCAGTCACCTTGATGAAATCATTATCAATCACACGCATGCTTAAGACATCGGCTCCATCGATTGACTCAGAAGTGACACTGTCAAGAATTTCGCCATCTTCCATTCCATCAACCGCTTGGCCAATTGCGAGCCAAAGCTTTTCAACGAGTTCCGTTTCCGATGACAGCCAACCAATAAAATAAGCGTCAACTGAAAACTCTGGCTCATCAACTTGCACCATCGCCAGTCCCCAACTCCCCAACAGTACCTGTGCCAAATCGTCGACTGTCAATCCAAAGTCGTCGAGCGACCCCGTACTCGCCAGACCTTCACTACCGAGCTCCTCAATCCATTGCATCAATGATTCCGACCTTTGATCATTGAAAAGGACTGTGCCAAGCTTGGTCTCGTCGACCATTCGCTGCCGAATGAGTCCGAGATTCTCACATCGAAGCCCCACCAAAGTTGAATCAGACAAACCACGCCAAATCGTCCGTTCAGGCTCCGCGGCTTCAACCGACGAAATTTGAAATAAACCAGACGCTAGCGTGAGGAATAGAGCAAAGGTTTGAATGAAGCCGACGCGACTTCGTCTTATAGAAGAACGAACCAACTTCATTGGAGCGAGAAGATAGCTACTAGGATTGGGGTTGTTTTGCACGGGAGGATTCCACATGGTGCTCTTGAGTTTTGCTTCGGTAGGGAGGTGCCAGGTATTTGACACCATTTTGCGGTTGGGTGCGGTCAAAGAGATAGGCATCGCGATGCTTCAAGAAGTCAATCAAATCCGAACCCGGGATGCCAAAAGCTAAGCCATCAAACATGGCATAGCCGGCACAGGCAACGCCAATGACTTCGCCGCGTTGATTGAATAGTGGTCCACCACTATTGCCTGGATTCACGGACGCATCGGTTTGCAAAAACCTCAAATGCCCAAGCGTTCGTGTCGTCGAGCTGACGATGCCCTGCGATACCGAGCGTTCCAGCCCCAAAGGATTACCGATGGCGAAGATTACATCGCCGACGCTCACCGATTCGCTAGAGATCATCACATGAGGCAGATCCAGTCGCGTCAGCTCTTGGTCTTCAATCTTGAGTAATGCCAAATCACGATGCGGATTGACCGATAAGATCTTTACCTGACTAAGCTGCTTTCGTTGATAACCAAGTTCGGTCTTTTGAAAGACCGTGGCTGAAATTTCCAATGTCTCCTGGATGACATGATAGTTGGTGATCATGTGCCCTTGGCGGCTGATCAAGAAACCACTCCCCACGCCAACCGGCGTAGTCACCGTGACAACGGCATCTCCATATCGCTCCACCAACTTCGGAATGGACGCCGTATTCAAACGCCCGACGTGGTACAGGCTGTCCGTGTCCGTTGTTTCGACCAACGAATCGTTCTTCTCCGTAATCTGGAAGTCAAGAACGTTTCTCTTTTCGATAGAAAGCAAGTCGTGCCCCAGGTCCAACACGTAACCCTGCTCGTTTTGCCTGAGCACCGGTGCGGTGATCTCGGCACCATTTTCCAAACGGACCGTGGCCAGCGGGGGCTCATCACCTGCCAAGCACTGGCAAAAACAACTGATGAAAGCGTAAACCAGAACGAACCCGCGCAGACTCGCTATTCGTCGTACCAAGCTGTCCATCCTCATCATACGTTCAACTCACTATTTAGCTGATGGTTGCTCTGCATTGATGTAATCACCGCCCAAGTAGATCAACAGGCGATCATGACAAAGAAGTGCCAGATCGGGACGACCATCACCATCGAAATCCAAACCCAAACAAGCACGAGGCTCAGTCACATAGTTTTCAATTGATGCACCACCATAGGGGTAGCTGAGATCCTCAAAGACCGGCCACTCAGCTATTTCGGCCATCGATTGGTCACGCAAGATCACTGCCTTGAGTCGGTGCTTCTTATCGTCACATAACAGCAGATCTTCACGACCATCCATGTCGATATCCGTCCTCAGCATACGGTTGACGCTGGATTGCCTCATACCACCAACACGTCCAGAACGTTGATCAAGAGCCTCGACCAACTCCAAAACGCCCCCCGCTCCCGCGCCCAGCTGGACAATTTGGTCGCGACCCACAAGCATGATTCCAAGCACCGGGTCTCGTTTTAGAGAACTACCTTCAGATAACTTGATCCGATCGGTCGCTTGAGGCACGCCCGATTCGTCTGTCTCGATACGAAATAAATACGGCTCGTCCTTTTGCAAAGCCCATCCAGATGTCGTGGAGTCCGCGACGAAATCCAACAATTCGCGTCCACCTTCCAACATGACTTGTTCGATCGGTTGAAGCTCATCGTCCAACCACTGAGCCACCCCGTCCACCATCCTGCACACTCGTGGTTCTCCATCGACATCGATCAGATTGTATTCACCCAACCCCCCCTGCTGCAGATGGCTAGGTTGTTCCACTTTAGCTTTGGCCCATTCATCCTTTTTGGAACTTTGACTACTCGCGACCCTGAGACCGCGTGACCTGCGGTCTTGAATTAGAATTCTGTTTTCGCCAAGCCAAACAACCTCTTGTACCGTTCCGCCCACACCTTTGAAGACCTCAAGCTTCGGTTGAGGATCATCGGATTTCCATAAGTGAAGATGCAAGTCTGAGCCAATCCGCTGGACCCACCATGTAGTTGTTCCAGTTGTCTCTAGAGCGACAATCGCACGATCAGCATTCGTCTCATCGGGTGACCATTGCTTGGGGTATGTCAATCGTCCGCCATCCCATTCACATTTGAAAAGATCCGCGTTGTCGTCGGTTCGAATCAGCAGTGTTCCGGGCTCTGCCTGCGGTGCCGTCAAAGCCTTGATATCACTCAGTGCCGGGAAGTCCCCCATGGATTCCCAACCACTGTCGGAACTGCGGTAAACGCTTAAACGCGGCCGATCGGGATCGACCATCACGATCGACTTTTCCATTCCCAATTGGATGCCACACCAAACATCGTTTTGCCCAGAGCTAGCAGGAAGTGGCCTCAAGGCAATCATTGCCTGTTCATCTCTTTTGCGGTGCTCGTAGCGACGAACTAATCCCTGGCCTGACGCGTCCAAGAATACGAGCTGTGCTTTGTCGTATCCACTCAATACCTCCGCACCACCTAGCTGGCGATCGTAGATGGGACGGGGCGTATCAAATCGCACCGTATCCCTTGCCGGCATCCAATAGATCGAATGAGCGTCATCACTTCGTTGCTCAACGATATCAGAGTTTTGGTCCCCATCGATATCAGCCAACCACCAACTGACCAAATTACGTTTACTCCGAGGTCGAATCCATTTTGGCCGAGTTGTTTGATCGAGCGCAACTTGTTGAATCCCATGACGAAAGGCAACCAACAAGCGACCATTGTCTCCATCACCGGCAAACAACATGGTTTGTTTCAGTGGCAACAGGCTCCCTTCAAGCAAATCGACTTTGCGAACTTGTTCCCAACCCGACTCGTCATCCGGCTCATAAAACAGAATTCGATTGGGACTGGTGACGAGAACTGCGAGACGAATCTTTCCATCGCTCCCAATTTTGTCGACAACGATATCGCGAGGTAGTTGCTCCAGTTGCAGTTCACGACGTTCAACATTCGCGGCCATCGATAGCCGATTGGGCGACTCAAAATCGTCATTGAGATTCGCTTCCGCTTCGCGGTTTGCGGCGTCAACAAACCGATAGATGTCCAAACGCGAATAGCGGTCATTTACAACGATTAATTCCTGACGACCATCGCCATCCAAGTCAGCCCTTCGCATCGTACGGGGGCGGCCGTCCTGCTGAATCACGCGAATCCCCTGCCATCCTGGAAAGTCAGACGAGGGTTTCGCTTTGGTTTGGTCAGCAAGTGCTGATCTCACCCCAGCGAACAGGGTGAGAACGCAAATAAGCAGTACGATCGGGGGAGCTGCGAAGCGAGTTCCGCATAAGTTCATTGATTTCAGGAGGTGCGTCTCGAAAAAGTCAAACCGACTCGATAAATCCATCATGTCACAGTTCCTAACATCATAGCTGTCCACGGAGAACTTGCAGCGGAATTCCGCAAGAAGATCACTCAGGCAGGAAGATATGTCAGATCGCAGATCGTCGTCCTGACTCCGTGAATCGGAGAATCGCGAGTTAAGGCCCTCAGCATCTTCTATCGTTCCCGAACGCTTCAGAATCGGTTGGATATCGTGAGGCGATCAGTGTTGATCAAAGTTCACCTTTGGCTTGAACGATAGCGTCGATTCGTTGCTTTGCTACGACGATCGCGAACAACCAAGACCATGCCCGACTATCGATAGAGTCAAAGCAACTTGAACGATCAACTTGATTGACGCAGCTTGCTCGATTCCGCCACAGCGTGGCAACTATAGTTTTACAACCGCAGTGGCAGGCTTTCTTGCTTGCCCTGGCTTGCCGTTTGCCGACATCCTTGGTGAACGTCGAATCACGAGAGTCTTCAGCACGCATGGCAACCTCACTGGACGCAACCACACTGGACGCAACCACACCACGACGATGAACGCACCAGACTTGCAGTGAGGTATTCGCAGCTGGGTTGCCTCGGTAAAGGCGTGTGCGAATCAATTGATCAAAAAGAAGATCATCGATGAGGGGGGAGACGACGTGTTTGCGGTGAAAGATGATCACCCAAGACTCGCCAGCGACATCAGCAGTAATTATCTACACGTCACCACTCATCCCCAGCCTCGCACCAGTGAATCGCTTCATCACAACGATAAAGGATGCCAGTACACCAACAATGACTATCAGCAGGTATTTTCGACCAAGAACATCACTTGTTCGATGATCCGAACCGGATGTTGATGCGGTGATGGAACGACTCCTCTGGTCTCTCAAACGCGAGTGGACCATCTCTCAAACGCGAGCGGAACAAGTTTGATTCATTCGCTGATATCCATGAAGCGAGGATGATCGTGTTGTGCTACGTTAAGATGGTTAATAACTCAACACGGATTCACCAGGCACTTGGATATAAATCGCCCAATCAGCTCGAGAAAGAGCACTCAGCCGAATTGGCTGTGTATATTTTGTACTTGAGGTATCCGCGAGTATTGGGCCATCGCAGCGGAAAAAGAAAATAACGAGTGAATACTGGTATCAGTCGAATCGCTAGCGTACTTGTTTTGGGCATTTTGACGTTACTTGTTCTTGCCGGCGTTTATTTGGTCCATCCGGGTTTATCGTGGGTGTAGGTCCAAGCCGCCGCAGTAGAAATAGATGGCTGTTTTGAAGTTCTCACGATTTCGATAGCCACCCACGCGACGCTTGATCGACATGATCTTGCTATTGATGCCTTCTGCCACCGCATTGGTGATGCCGTGAGTGCAGTAACTGACGACGTTGCCCAGGCGCTCCTTGATTGTTTTGGCGACCTTTTTCATAGGAGTCAGCTTGGTATGGACCACTCGTTTGTACCAATCCTTGAAAAAGAGGGTTGCCGAGGATGTGTCCTTGTGGCACCAAAGGTCCCTGAGCATCTCCTTGTAGGCCCAGGCCTTGCCAGTTTCGAGCTGTTGCGTGTACACCGATTCAAAGCGAGCTAGCTGTGCATCGGTTAGGTTTTCTTGCCCAGTGAGCCATAGGTACTTCGTTTTCGAAAGCCGATTATCGCCTTGCTTACTAAGTGCTCGATGCTCACGCCGACGAACCTTGTCGACCGCTTCGCTCGCCAGCTTCATCACGTGAAAGCGATCATGAACGATCTTGGTTTCGGCTAGCGGGATGTTCGCCTTGGCGCTCTTGACGAACGCCGCGCTCATGTCCATTGCG
>JBCCKZ010000186.1:0-9006 GCA_039027135.1 Planctomycetota bacterium | reverse complement strand
TCGAGATCTTCATCTTCAGCTCATAAAACCCGAACACGAGCCAACTCGTGAGCATTTCTGGCGATTGGATTATTGGTAGCGTGTCCCTATTTGCGCTATCCGTCTTCGCCTACATCGCTGCGATTCGTTGGAAAATGCGGGGTCAGGCTGACAAGAGGTCCTTAAGCGGCACAATTGGGGGCACGTTGGTATTTTGCGTTTCGCTTGTTGTTTGTCTGGCATTTGTCCGTGTGGCAGCTGGCAGGCTCTTTTGGGCGGAGTGGTTTCCTCACGCGGGTGTCCTTTGGATAGGGAATATCGCACCGGTACTCTTGGCCTGGACGGCGGGACTCGCCACAGCGGAATCAGCTCTCACGCCAAAGGGGCGTCTCTGTGCGGTCTCGGGCCTGGTGTTTCTGACGGTCGGCTTTGTGATCGTTCCCGTGGCTCGGCCACTGATTTTCCCCGTTGTTTATGATGAACCTGCTCGTTGGGATGACGGTATTTGCATGCAAAGCCATCCCTCAACATGCGGGGCCGCCGCTTCATCGACGCTGCTCAATTTGGCTGGGATTCGCCTAAATGAGCGAAGCATGGTTGAGGCTTGCTTGACGAGTAGTCTGGGCACCGAACCTTTGGGCATTTTTCGTGGGCTTTCGATTGTGACCGCAGGCAGAAACCTGCGACCCGCCGTCGTCGATGAGATACCCGCGCGTTGGCAAAGCGGTGATCTGCCAAATATTGCGCTCGTGACGCTTGAAAAGCCGCGGGCGACGAAGATTGATCTCGTTCTGGGTGCCAACCGAGAAGGGCACGCTATTGTCGTCCTCGGCCGAACGGAAGATGGGCAATGGTTGATCGGTGACCCTGCCGTCGGACGTACTATATGGACGGACGAGGACTTCAGATCAAGATTTACCGGCGAGGCCATCGCCCTAAAGCAATCCCGTCCGACCGGGGCCAGCACTCACCTTGACCTCTGGTGAGGCGAGTCCCTATCACCAAGGCTCAATATTTCTCCGCACGAAAAACCAAGGAAGGTTGCCGTGGCATCGCCCGCCGTACCCCTGCTGGACATCAATCGCGACAACACCCCTCATCGCGACGAGTTCATCGAAGCTCTCACATCCGTATTAGACAGTGGCCGGTTTCTTTTCGGTCCCGATGTGAGCGATTTGGAGCGCGAGATTGCCGCATATAGCCAGGTCGATAACGCCGTTGGATGTGCATCGGGGTCAGACGCGCTTTTGCTTTCGTTGATGGCGATGGGGGTCGGGCCGGGCGACGAGGTGATCGCGCCAAGTTTTACCTTCTTTTCAACGGTCAGCTGCATTACCCGGTTGGGTGCGACGCCGGTCTTTTGCGACATTCGCCCAGACACATTCAATATTAATGCTGAGTTGATCGAGCCGTTGATCACTGAACGAACCAAGGCGATTATCCCCGTTCATCTCTTTGGCCAGTGTGCTGAGATTGATCGGATTTGCCAGATTGCGTGCAATCATAACCTGGTGGTCGTTGAAGACGCTGCGCAGTCCGTTGGTGCAGCCTACCATTCTCGGCCCGCGGGTAGCTGGGGGTTGATTGGTTGCTTTAGCTTTTATCCCACCAAGAACTTGGGCGGGATGGGCGACGGCGGCATGATGACATCGCTTGATGCGTCGACGGCCGATCGTTTGCGTTTGTACGCGGGGCATGGAATGCGTCCGCGTTACCACCATCAGGTCGTTGGTATCAACAGTCGGCTTGACACGTTTCAAGCGGCTGTGCTCCGGGTGAAGATGAAGCACCTTCCTGAGGCCATTGAGAAACGCCAAAAAATTGCTGACCGATACGATCGCATGCTTCAAGACGCTGGACTGGTAAGCGAAGATCAGCTGACCTTGCCCTACCGTGATCCCAATGCGTTTCATGTCTGGAATCAGTATGCCCTTCGCGTAACGAGCGGCAAACGTGATGCGATGCGTCAGCATCTAGCTGAGCTACAAATAGGAAGTGAGATCTACTATCCCATTCCTGTCCACGAGCAGGCTTGCTACGCCGATCATCCAGCAGCCGATGTTCATCTTCCCGAGACGAATGCGGCGTGCGAGGAAGTTCTGAACTTGCCAATTTTCCCAAGCCTTAGCG
This sequence comes from Planctomycetota bacterium, assembly GCA_039027135.1. GTDB lineage: Bacteria > Planctomycetota > Planctomycetia > Pirellulales > Pirellulaceae > Rubripirellula. Next base: position 6,897 of record JBCCKZ010000186.1, on the reverse strand, counting down.
AATCTGAACAGGAACGCGTTGTCGAAGGTCTTACTTCTTTCTATGCCGCGACATCCGGATCCGCCAAAGCGGCCTGAACAGGGTGGCCTTTATTGGTCGACCAATCGATGATGCGATGGAGGCATCACAACACGCTTGTTTGCATCGGGTAGTCGAAGCGAAGCCGACGGGCCAATGCTCACGCAGTGGCTAAGGAAAGTCTTTGGCTTTTGCGTAACCTCATCCGAGCAAGCTTGCTCTGACGTCGATACGGCAAGATGTTTCAACGGCCGAGGAACGCAGTTGAGTGTGATGCTCTTGGCCGCATGTTGGGTGTCAACATCGCGTGCACAATTCGTTATTCCTTCTACGAAACCGCAGGCGCTTCGACCGGGCATCGATGCCGTCGAGCCTGAATCCCTCTCGCTTCATGGGAATACCCTTCATCGTTGGGTGGACGACGAGGCTCAGGTCTCCCATTTGACCGGGCGATGTCACATCAAGCACCGCGATCGGTTGATCGAGACAGACGAGATCCTGGTTATTGCTGATGGGCCGATTGGCAATGTTCGCAATCGTGTCATCTATCACACCGGAGACCAGGGTCAGCCTCTAGCGTGGTTCGAAATCCAAACGCTCAATGACCCGGATGTTCACGCGGATCGTTTTGAGGCACGAGCAGATGATTCATCATCAACGCGTTTGTATAAAAGCCTCATCCGTTTGACCGAGGGATCATCAAAGAACCTAGCGAGTCCATTCCAGAACGCTGCCTTTGCACCTCCTTTTTCTGGTCATGCGTCGCAAGCCGATCAAAGGGACCAAGCTGCCTTCGGAGCGGCTTTGATAAGTCGAGTTCAGTTCGAAGAAACGCTTCCAGGTGAGGTCACATCCCAAGCTCCACAAAATACCTTCTATGTCGCCGGCGGTTCACGCTCGATCGAGTTTAGGAGTCGAGATGCACAGACTTCCGCAACACTCGATAGCGAACCCCTTCCGGGAACATTGCAAACCGCATACATCGCACGAGGTGGCGTGACCCTTGTCATTCGAGATGTCGCGGCAGAAATCAACAACGGGCAACTGCTCGAACTTGGGAATGTCACGCTTTCGGCCGATCAGGTCGTTTTTTGGGGACCGCCGCTAACCACTCTTTTTGGTGGTGGGGCGCAGGATGCTGCTTCACAGGGCGAGGTGTATCTGGAGGGAAACATCGTTTTCCGACAAGGTGATCGATTCATCTACGCGGATCGAATGTACTACAACGTCGCGACCTCGCAGGGAGTCATCCTGGACGCTGAGGCGATCACGACAATTCCCGAGTATCAAAGCTATGTCCGGCTTAAGTCCAAGGTGCTACAGCAGATTAGCCAGGGCAATTTCGTTGCTTTTGATGCTGCCGTCACGACAAGCCGCATGGGTGTGCCGAGATACTGGTTGCAAAGCGATCGCTTGACTCTGCAAGATCGTGGACGATTGGAAATCGATCCTGCTACACAAACACAAACCGTTAGGCCTGACTATTACATTTCCAGTGGCGGTAACTTCATTTACGTGGGCGGCTTCCCGGTCTTTTATTGGCCGACGCTAGCGACCCGGCTTGAGGTGCCAACCCTTTACGTCACGGATATAGACTTCAGCAATGATGATATCTTTGGTACGCGAGTCGAAGTGGCGTTCGATCCGTTCCAGGTTTTTGGGATTGAGAATCCACCTGATGGCCTCGAATCGGAGATCTCCGTCGGCTATCTGAGCGAGCGTGGATTCGCGGTAGGAACGTCAAGCGAATACAACTTTCCAAGTCTGTTTGGAATCCGGGGTCCCGTTCAAGGTATTTATGATTCCTACTTGATCGATGACGACGGTCTGGACACGCTCGGTCAAGATCGCACCGATGTTGAGCCCGAAGAGGATTTGCGTGGCAGATCCCTGCTTCGTCATCGTCATTACTTGCCCAACGATTTCGAGTTCATCGCCCAGATCGGTGTGCTTTCAGATCGTACGTTTCTAGAGCAATATCTCGAGAACGAATGGGACCAAGATGTTGATCATCAAACTGCCATTCGCTTGAGAAAGTACCTCGGCTCAAATCTCTTCGATCTGCATGCCAATGTGCAAGTGAATGACTTCTTTCGCGAGACGGAGCGTTTGCCACAGCTGGACCACTACCTACTAGGCGGTTCTCTATTTGGCGATCGCATCTCCTATTCGGCGAGAAACTCCATCGGCTATTCGCAGCTGAATGCGGCTGAAGCTCCCACAAGTCCTCAGCTTGTCGCCGAGACCTTTCCACTGGATGCCGATATCGATCGTAATGGCATCATCGCTTCATCCAAGCACCAATTCAGCTTGCCCGCGCAATTCGGCGCGTTGCGAGTGGTGCCATCGGTTGCGGGTGAAGTAACCCACTACGGTGAAGCGGTTGATGGTGATGATTTGACGCGATTGACTGGCGAAGCAAGTATTCGGGCAACTCTGCCCATGTGGCGAGTTGATCCCAATATTCAAAGCAGCCTTTTGAATCTTCGAGGGCTGGCGCACAAATTGGAATGGACAGCCGAGTACTTCTATGCTGACAGCAACACCAATCTAGAAGAGGTTCCGTTCTACGATCCACTTGACGACACGTCACAGATTGAGTTTCGCCGACGGTTTATTGGCGACATTTTCGGCGGTGTACTTCCGCCTCAGTACGATCCTAGGATCTTTGCATTCCGGCAGGGGATTCAGCGGGGAGTGGCAAGCCCATCCCCGTCCGTTGTCGATGATTTACAACAAATCCGCCTTGGGCTTCACCAGCGGTTCCAAACCAAACGAGGATTGCCCGGTCGGGAACGGATCACGGATGTGTTTTACCTTGATACAGATCTGATTCTGTTTCCTGAGGCAACGAGGGATAACTTTGGTGAAACGCTTGGTCCACTTACCTATGACGCCCGTTGGCATCTCGGGGATCGGGTGAGCCTGCTTAGTGATGGTTACTTTGATTTCTTTGATGATGGATTGCGAAGTGTCAGTGCAGGCGTGACAACCAGTCGTCCTGGCGTGGGCGATGTCTATGTAGGGCTTCTTTCACTAGAGGGGCCGATTAGCAGTACCGTCCTACGCGCGAACCTGAACTATCGTCTCAACGAGAAATGGATTGGTTCGGCGAGCACGACCTACGATTTCAGCAGTGTTGGAAATGTGGGGCAAGCGTTTGGACTCACCAGGATTGGCGAGTCTTTCCTAGTTCAGGGATTGGTAAACGTCGATCCGGGACGTGACAACGTGAGCTTTGGATTTGCTATTGAACCTCGGTTCTTTCCTCAGCCGAGACTCGGTCGGCTTGGCGGTACTTTAATTCCACCGCCTGGTGTTGAAGGCTTGGAATAGGATTTTTGGGGTGTCGCTTGAACGCGACAGATTGGTAGAGATCGATGCGGCGAGCCAGGGTCGGCCAGCCATCCATTCCTCCACACGATTTGATCGCATGCTGGGTACCATCCGCTTTCTTTCCGTGTTCGTTCTGCTAGCAAACATCGCGGCATCGGTCACTGCACAGCAGGCAAACCAACAAGCTGTTGGTCCAGATGCACGGGTCGCACGTACGAATCAACCACAAGCCAATGGCCAACCGCAAGCTGCACCGGCGCCGCCTTTCGCACCTCTGCTTGCCCAGGAGCAAGCCGAGCTGGATCAGATTCTAGCCGGATGGGAGAAAGCCACTTCGTCGACGGCGACTCTTGAAACACAGTTCATCAAGTACCATTACAACAATGGTATGGCACCGATCACCGTTCCGGCGACCAAGGGCCAGGGAACGATTAAGTACGCCAGACCAGACCGAGGTGCGATCAAGGTCGATACTTTGGTCTTCTATTCGGGAAACGGCGCTGACGGGCAACCCACCTACAAAGCGCATGCCAACGAGTTTGGTGAACATTGGATCTGCACAGGGAAGGAACTGGTCGAATTCGACTACAAGCAGCAAGTCTGCAAGATCAATAGCATCCCCGAGAACATGCAAGGCAAGAACATCATTAGCAGTCCGCTGCCATTCGTGTTCAGCCTTGAAGCTCGTCGGATGAAGGAACGCTTCTGGGTCAGAAAGAACCCCCAGTCTCCACCAGACACCGTCGTGCTTGAAGTCTATCCTAAACGGGCCGAAGATCGCTCACAGTACCGCGTCGTGATGGTCGCCCTGGAAGCGGATTTCACACCGAAGGCATTGATCATGTACGCACCAAACTTTGACCCAAAAAAGGCCGTTGTTTACGACCACTACGAGTTCCAAAACTTCAAACGCAATGGAGCTCTCAATCGCATGAATGAATTTATGGGTAACTTCATTGCGATCAAGCCGCCTGCTGGTTTCAAAGTCATTCGTCAGTAGTGCTGTCGTAGCTGACTCTGATGAACCGACGTTCGAGGGCGATCAACTATCTAGCGCAAAGTCAATGTTCTAGGGTTACCGGATTGAACACCAAGTAGTTCGATCGTCTACTCAATGAGCTCGACCGCCGGGCCATGTAGAATCGGTGACTCCAACTCGATCGGTACAACGTAGGTGCTCGAGGCGCCAGGGTTAGGACGATAGCGGCCGACGTTGCTCGGGCAGCATTGGTCGTCATATTGTGGTGTCATCGGAGCCAGCTGCGCGTGGGGAATCTCATCCAGCTCAGTAGAAGCAACATCCAACGCGATGGAAGTTCTCTGGTTGAGGCAATCCGCCGGCGAAATTAGGTCAGTTCGAATGAAAACGATCAGTTCACTTTCGACGATCTGCGTGTCGTTCGCTCGAAACAGCCTTCCAATGTGTTTGATATCTTTCAGCCAAGGCACACCTCGTATTGTTTTATTGAGCGTTTTTTGGCGTAGTCCACCCAAGACAAAGGTCTGACCATTGGCGACCCGTACGGTTGTCGTGGCGTTTCGCGTGTCGATGACTGGATTATTGTTGATGAAGTCAGATACAACGCTGTATTCCGGCTGGACGGTCAAGTCAATGGTGCCATCTCGACTGATTCGCGGCTGCACGTTCAAGATGATGCCGGCTTCTTCGAATTGAACTTGCGAGAAGACGACGCCGGATTGGTCCACGGGTTCAGCGGCGATGATTGGTATCTTGCGGACAATTCGAATCGAAGCCTCGCGACGGTCGCCGACCGTGACATTCGGATCGGCGAGTAACTTTGCCTCTGTGTTGCCGTGAAGCGCCTGCAGCAACATATCAACATTGAAATTATTGTTGAAAGTCGTGATGCCAAAGTTGCCCGCGCCGGTGGCAGCCGTATCGGTAATCAGGTTTGTTGATGCACTGAGCAGGTTTCTAAAAACGAGCGATTCCGCGTCGTTGAGGTCGGTCGCAATCGTTCCTGCAGAGTGTGGTTGAAGATTCCAGTTGATGCCCAGTCTTTCAACCTCATTCAATGAAACATCGTAGATCATTGCAGTGATTCTGACTTGCTCTCGAGGGCGATCCAGTTGCTCGATTGCTTCGCTCGCAAGTTGTATCTGCGCTGGAGTACCGCGAATCATGATTCGATTTTCATCTGCATAAACGGCAACGATGATCTCCTCGCCGAGCGCCGTTTGGAGTGGCTCGGCCATCGCTTGGGCATCGGTGAATTGCGGTGAGAAATAAGCAATGCTTGAACCCACATACCCCGAACCTGGAAAAGCTGAGTCACCCGTTTGCTGGCCCTGGATATCAGTGCTGCTTCCTGGCTGGCTGGGCAGTGTTGACGATCCTTGTGGATTCACGTTGCCGATGACTTGACGAACTCGATCAATGCGTGTGGGTGTGTCCATGATGAGCACGCGATCGGTGCCCAAAGGTCGAAACTGGCCCCGCGAGCTCAGAAGAACTTTGATTGTTTCGAGGGAGGCCTCGTCGCGTAAATCTGGTGGCAGTGTCAGGATCTCCGTTCGAAAGGTCGCGTCATCACTTCCCAATGAATCGCGAGGCACGACGACGAGTGAATTGCCGGTCACGCGGTAGCCGTAGTTGGATGAGCTCAGGACGGCGTCGAGGACCTCTCGAAGTGGTGCACTGTTGAATGCTCCGCTGACTTCACCTTCGACCTGCTGGCCGACAACGATATTGATCTTCCAAAGATCACTGATCATGAAAATCACTTCACTCAACGGAGTGCGTCGAAAGGTGACTGATCCTTTTCGATCGAGCCGGCTTTCCATGCTTTCGAAAGGATCATTCGTGACCAAGTCTTGATTCGCTGTGGAACCTGCCAGTTGGTCTGTTGACAGTGGTCTTTCGCGAGAAGTTTCGGCGTTTCTTCTTTGTGATGTTGTCGTGCTCGCCAGCGATGAGGCACTTGCCGATGCTGAAAGTGACTCGAGATCCTGGGTTTGGTCGAAGTTGATGTTGGGTGCGGAACGAAAAGCAGGTTGATCGTTGACCGGGACGAGTCCCGAGGAGATTGATGTTGAATTCTGGATCTCAAGGATGTTCGGTTTGACTTGGTTCGTTGCGTCGAGCGTACTGGCGGGAGGCCGAACGATCGTTGCTGCGCCGCCAAAGTAGTCTGCAAGGTCGTCGCTGGTAACGCCGACGGGAGCCTCTGATTCCGTCACGACGATGATTTCATCGAGTGCCTGATTGTCTCGACGACTTGAGAGACCATCAGACTGTTGGCCCATTGCTGCTGGAACAGCAACGAGAAGTAATGCGACAAACGAGACAAGTTGTTGCGATTTCGAGAAGGATCCGATCATCGCCACTCCTCGATCCCGCGGAATGCATAGCCTTGCTCGGCGATGAGCTCATCCGATGCCTGCTCCAAACCAAAGAGCTGATACCGCATTCGAACGGCCAAGAGGCTGCCATCAATCGAGGTCGGTTCGATGGATAACATCTCGAGCCGCCGAAGCCAGGTCTCTTCCTCAATCCCGTTGAGGAAAAGACGAAGTTGTTCG
>JBCCKZ010000185.1:0-9007 GCA_039027135.1 Planctomycetota bacterium | reverse complement strand
GCTGAGCCCTCTAAGGCCCATTTGCTCCATCAATGCATTACAGCGATGTTGCATAGAAGATTCGATGGTTGGCAGCCAAGCTGCTACACGAGAGCCATTGAATCCACTTGCGATGGCTTGTAAGACCGTTAAGTTTCCCGACTGTCCTGTGGACATCTCAAAGTCCAGCGCTGACGAAACGAAGCCCATCCAGCTTTTCAAGTCGTCGATGTGCCAGTCATCCCTCCCGTTGATCAATATCCTTCCTTGGGATCCATCAGGCTCGATTGATGGATAGAGCTTTCGAGTCAGCAACCCCAATAAAGTGGACTTTCCACATCCATTGGGACCGACGATCGCTGAATGTTCGCCGGAATCTATCGAAAGATCGATTTGTTTGAGGATCTGAGTCTGACCTCGGTGAAGCGAAACTTGCTCTAGTTTGAGTAGTGGCGGCCTGGACATGGTTTGGCTTGGCGGAAAGACGCTCTTAAAGTGCAGGTAAGCTCGGTATGCGATTGAATGGCAGCGATTCGCACTTGGGCGACCACACCTACCAAGGCATCGGGCATGTTGGGAATGCCGCAAAACGCCTTGAGGCGTTATGTCCCCTATAGCTTACCGAGATACCGCCCCTTAGATTCAGCTCTCGGACAGTGGGATTTCGTTGGAAAGGCGAGGTCTTTGCTTTCCGATTGGCATCTACCCAGACGGCCCACCAAGATGCCAAGACTTCTCATCGCAACCTCTCATTTCTGTTGTATCTGGGTACTATTATGAAATCCATGCGGCTCTTCCTCGCCATTTTCGTTGGTGCTTTCGGTAGTACGGTGCGAGGTGACATCACTTTTGGTGTCACTTTTCAGGACATTGTCCAGAGCACCGGTGAAGGATTCGATGACCCTGTCTTTGGTGCCGATCGTGTCAACACGTTCAACTCGGCGCTTTCTTATATCAACACGGTCTTTGATGAGTCGGGGTCCTTTGACATCGATGTGCAACTATCTGAATCTGATGGAACGGGGCCGCTTGCCACTGGAGGCACTTTCTTTTTTACCTCGCCTGCACGGTTCACCAATGGTTTAGGGTTCGCGCACGCCACAACCGGCAATGATCCTTTGTTGGGCAATGCTGATGCCTTCGCCTCGTTCGATTTTGGATTCAATTACAACAATACATTAGCATCGCCGGCGGCAGGGCAGTTTGATCTTTTCACCGTTGCGCTGCATGAGCTTAGTCACGGGTTTGGTTTCATCTCATTGACTAGTTCCACAGGAGTAAGCCAGATAGGCAGCATGACAGATCCAGGAGTATTCACTGTGTTTGACAGTTTTCTCGAAGATGGATCGGGGAACTCGCTTTTTGCGGCCGGTGGGGATTTCGTTGGAGACACGTCGGATCTGGTGAGCGATGATTTATTTTTCGGTGGAGCCAATGCTGTCGCTGCCAATGGCGGGAACCCAGTCGAGGTTTTCGCTCCGACAACTTTTTTGGAAGGCTCGAGTCTCAGTCACATCGTTACTCCATCGCCATCGGTATTGAACTTTTCTATTGCCGCTGGCTCTGAGATCCGAGAGTTCAATGATGTTGAGTTAGCTGTTTTTCAGGATCTTGGCTATACGTTGGCTGTGACTGCCGTGCCGGAGCCGTCAGTGGTCGTCTTTGGAAGTGTCTGTTGTTTGGGGGTGACACTACGTCGCCGCCGGCGACGCTAAGGATCACTTGCACCGCTCGAAGGCCGCCTCAAGACTTAGGGTGCGGCCGGGATTCGTCAATGATGATGACCTCGGGTAGATAGACACTGCCTTGGCAGCCTTTCGGAAAGCTTCAGAGGCTGGCACGCTCGAAATTTGGCTCGTTCATCGTTATAACCTCACGGTCTAGAAGATGAAGAATACACAAGCCACTTAAGAATCTATGGTCGCCGCACTGCAGCCTCGTCAACGACTCCTTATGGGCCCTGGGCCTAGCACGGTTCCCAACCGAATCCTGCAAGCGATTTCCGCTCCGACTCTAGGGCATCTGGACCCCCAGTACATTGGCTATATGGACGAAACCTGCGAGCTGATGCGGCAGGTTTTTCGCACCGAGAATAAGCTGACGTTTCCTGTTTCAGGAACAGGCATGGCGGGTATGGAGACCATTTTGGTCAACCTTATCGAGCCTGGTGACGAAGCGATCGTCATGATCAACGGTGTGTTCGGTGGACGGATGAAGGACAACATGGAACGCTGCGGTGCGACTGTGCACACTGTCGATATTCCATGGGGAAAGTCTTTCACGAAGCAGCACTTCGAGGATGCCCTCAAGGCGAATCCCAATGCAAAGATGCTTGGAGTCGTGCATGCTGAGACGTCGACGGGGGCATTGCAGGATCTCGAAGGTGTGGGAGACCTTGTGCATGACGCTGGGATGCTTTTGGCTGTCGATACGGTGACATCCCTTGCTGGGCATGACGTTCGAGTCGACGACTGGGGGATAGATGCAATTTACTCAGGGACGCAAAAGTGTTTGTCATGTCCTCCAGGCCTTTCCCCAGTTTCTTTCTCACCTCGTGCAATTGAGAGGATGGAGGCACGTTCGAGCAAATCACAGAGCTGGTATCTCGACGTTTCCATGCTCAAGAACTATTACACCGGTGGCGGCGGCCGGGCTTATCACCACACCGCGCCGATCAACATGGTTTACGCACTTCGCGAAGCGCTCGCCATCGTTGTTGAAGAAGGTCTCGACGCAAGGCACGCTCGCCATCGTGCCATGCATGAATTACTGCGAGCTGGCTTAGAGAAGCTTGGGCTGAAGTACATTCCTGAGCATTCCCTTTGCACACTCAACTGCGTTGAAGTCCCCGAAGGCATTGATGAAGCAGCGATCCGTAAACGATTGCTTGATGAATTTGATATCGAGATTGGCGGCGGTCTTGGCGTTTTCGCGGGGAAAGCTTGGCGGATCGGATTGATGGGCGAGTCGGCGCGAGAACGTAATGTGCTAACCTTGCTCGCTGCCTTAGAGCACTGCTTGAACTCTTAAAGCGTTTCTAGTAGCCAACTCGTCTCTGCTCGTGCTCAGCCGCAACGCGTATTGATGGGAATTCATCTTGTTCGTGTGTGTTTTCGTTGGGGCAGGGGAATGTGTAGAGGATTGCCTGCTGCAGTTCTTGGCGACGAGTACGAATAACACCTTGCTGAATACGATGCGATGTCATGATTGCATCGTCACTGTGAATGATCACCAACGAAGCTCGATCTTTCGCGAGGTATCAGCCTGAAATTTGAGATCAATTTCGTCACCGGATAGGTTGATCGGCTTTCCGTCGACCGTTGCTGAGTCGATGGGGCCAGGCCCAGCGATCGAAATGACTTGGTCTTTCAGGCTTTTAATCTGACAAGTCAGCTCATTCTTGTCGAAGTTCCATGCCAATTTTTCCACGGTTGCCATTGTTCGACACTTGACACCATAAACACTGCCTCGATTAAATTCTCTTGAGCATGCGGGAAGTAACTCGATCACACCCGGCCTCGAATAAACCAGCATCTCCAAGATGACAGCAGGTATTGAATGCAACGCATCGGAGTTGTGTATGATGCCCGGATTGTGAGACGTGAAGAGGCTGTCATAGAGGTAATCTTCTTTTAGTAGAAACAGCAGATTGCCGTAGACAAGCTCTGGTTGTTTTAGTCTGGCTCCGATCAGAGCGCTATGAGCTAGGCCATGAGCGCTTCCATTGCCACGGCCGCGTTTCTCCATCGCCACCTTCGCCGCTTCGAATAGTTTCTCGTTCTCCGGCGTCAATTGCCGACTTGGCCAGGCCAGATACAGATGAGAGACATGGCGATGGTTGTAGCGATCATCCAAGCGTGAATCCGCCCATTCGGCCAACGCGCCATCCCGATTGATACGTTGAGGTGGCAGCTCCGAGCGTATTCGTTGCCATGTTGGAATTTTGTCGGTATGCAAGCCCTGTTCTTCGCATGCGGTAATCAGGTTCGTCATCAGCTCGTGGATGACGGCGATGTCCATCGCAGCATTTGCCGATACCCCTCGCGAGCCGCGTTGATTGGAAGCTTGATTCTCAGGTGAATACGAGGGCGCGATGAATAGCTTTCCATCTTTATCGTAAGTGTCGAGGAAATCTTCGTAGAACAGCGAGGTCTTGACCATCATGGGGAGTAGACGTTCGCGTAGAAAGTCGACGTCGCCACTGCACTCGTAATACTCATAGCATGGCGACAGCAGCCACGCGGCACCTGCTGTCCAGTGATTGCCGGGCCAGTTTCCAAAGTGAGTGAGGAAGTTTCTTCTTCCCGAAGTTCTCGGGCCTGATAGATAGCCTCGACAACCATACAGCTCTTTGGCGTTCACTTCCCAGTCGGGCGCCACTCGCTCCAGCATTCTCATGTAGCTGTCGATGGCTTCGGGCTGATTGGCTAGGTTTGCCGCTGCAATTTGCAGATTGACGTTTGCATCGGTGGTGAAATCGCCCGACCACTTGGGACGCCACTCACCGTTCCAGATACCCATCAGGTTAGGTGGATTGTCACCCGAGCTGGAAATCAATCCGTAGATCCCCATTTCAAAAACTCGCTCCAGTAGATACGGGTTGATTTTCTCTGCAACACGCTGTGTTTCGATAAGTTCCGAGTTGCTGCCACTATTGAATCCTGTCTTGTCTAATTGCAATCGCACTCGACTAAATCGCTCGCCATGCACATTGGCATGAGACTCTAATATTTCGCTGTATGGTTTGAGGGCTTGCGGGGCTTTGGAATTCAATCCAGCTTGAGCCTGCACATACGGCTCAACACGTTTAATTCTTGAGCGGATTTCAATCTCATCTGCGTTCTCGATGAGAAGTTGTTCACCGTCCTTGATCATTTGCCCTTTGCGTTGAACGACCAGGACATCCACTTCATAGCCGCGGTCTACTATTTGGTAATTCACGCGGAAAGTAAGGGCTCCTCTTGAATCGTCAATGATTCGAACCGAACGATCAGGTGGGTTCAGAAGTGGCGTATTAAGTGTTGGAAGGCGATCAGCATGTAGCATCTCGATGTTGCCCGTGATCTCTGGATTCTTTTCACGAAGCTGAGCGGCTGAATCTGGCATCTGATGATCGAGTGTCAGACGCACATTGAGGAGCTTTTCACCTGATGCAGAGAGCTTGGTGGCGATCACTTGGCCCGGTCGAGAAACAACCGTACGCCTTTCAAACTGATGATCATTGGCTGACCAAGCGACTGTGACTTCACCTGTCTCGTAGTTTGTTGATCGTTGATACTTCGAGACTTCGCCATCAAATTGTTGTGCAAGGGTGAGCGCGGCTGCAGGGTGGTAAGGATCGGTAAAGAGGATGCCCGGGTGTCCATTCTTGATCGCTTCGTCGAGGGTGACACGATGCGCTTCTCCAAACTTGCCATCGGCGATCAGTTGTTTGACCTGCGGCATGACTTTGGCCGTCGAAGCCGGGCGGATCGACTCGGTACCGATATACTCGTAGAGCATTTCGTGATTGAAAATGTATCGCTCATTGGCTGGGTCACCGAATACCATCACTCCTAGCGTGCCGTTGCCGCTGACCATTGCGTCTTGCCAACGCGACGCAGGTTTTTTGCTGAAGTTGCTTGGATGGTCGGCTTCGGATGTCCAGGCTGCCCGAGGCAACGGTAGGAGCATCGAAGTAATGGCTGCCACGATTAGCAGCGACGCGTTGCGTGCAGATGTCGTTTTCAAAGAACAATCCCTTCATTAATTGGAGGACTCATGAAGTTAAGCGTAGTCCCCGTTTACGCTGCTTGCGATAGCATGAGGGGCTTCGGGATGGCGATTCATCAAAGTTGACCGCTGGATGCCGTCGCACCATGTTGGAAGCATTTTCCATTAAGCTGGAAGTTCGCTTGATTTCCTTACTTCATTGCCGATCATGAATTGTCGAATTGCTCTCGCACTGATCACATGCTTCGCTTCTTGCGTTTCGCTTCTTGCGGAGAAAAGGCCCAATGTCATCGTGGTGATGCCAGATGACATGGGATACGGTGATCTCGGCTTTACCGGAAATCCTGTGGTCCGCACGCCAAACCTTGATCGGTTTGCAAAGCAGTCTTCAAACCTCACGGATTTTTATGTGAGTCCCGTGTGCTCGCCAACGCGAGCCTGCTTGATGACTGGCCGCTACAACTATCGGACTCGTGTGATTGATACCTTCAAAGGGCGATCAATGATGGATCCAGATGAAGTAACGGTTGCTGAACTTCTTCGAGATGCGGGCTACGCCACTGGCATTTTTGGGAAGTGGCACCTTGGTGACAATTATCCAATGCGAGCCCACGACCAGGGATTCGACATGGCGCTCGTCCATCGAGGTGGTGGTTTGGCGCAACCTTCCGAGCCGATTGAGAATCGCCAGCGTTACACGGATCCGATCCTGTATCGCAACGGTGTGGCCGTGCAAGCATCGGGCTATTGCACTGATGTCTATTTCGATGCAGCGATGGAGTTCATGCAAGAATCAAATCGCGAAGGCAAGCCGTTCTTCGTCTACCTGCCTCCGAATGCTCCTCACGGTCCATTTCACGATGTGCCCGAAGATTTGCTTGACTACTACGAGTCGATCGACCTTGATCCTGTGCTGGGAAAGAACAAATCGGATAAGCACCGCGACACTGTCGCTCGTGTGTTTGCGATGGTGGAGAACATTGATCAGAACTTTGGTCGACTTGAGAAAGTCCTCAAAGCAAATCGCCTCTATGAGAATACTCTGGTTATGTTTTTGACCGACAATGGACCCAACTCGAATCGGTATGTCGGGCCCTTCCGGGAAATGAAGGGCAGGGTTCATGAGGGTGGAATCCGTACGGTCTTCTTCGCACGATGGCCAAAGGGCATCAAGCAGATTGCCACGGATGATCGGATCGCGGCGCACATCGATTTGATGCCCACCATCTTGGCTGCCTCAGATGTCGATGTGCCCCATGACCTGAAGCTTGATGGAAGAAATCTCTTGCCGCTTCTCGACGGTTCGATCGATTCCGATTGGTCAGACCGTACCCTTGTTTTGCAAACACACCGCGGCGATCGACCGCAAAGCCTTCATCATGTGGCCGTTCGAAATCAACGGTGGAAACTGGTCCATCCGTCAGGTTTTGGAAATGAGCAAATGCCCAAGGATGTTCCGTTTGAAATGTACGAAATTGGCGAGGATGCTTCCGAACGAAACAACCTATTTTCATCCTTGAACCGTGAAGCGGACGAGCTCGTTGGGCGTTACAAGACTTGGTTTGAGGATGTGTCTAATTCGCGTGCCGATAATTACGCTCCGCCACGTATCATTATCGGAACAAAGCATGAGAGTAGGACAGATTTGTCGATCCAAGATTGGCGTGTGGGTGAAAGTGCCGGGTGGGGGCAAAACGGAAAGTGGAAGGTGAGCATCACTCATTCGGGGCCTTACGATGCGATGCTGCAATGGGCGGAGCCGAGTGGTCGACGCGATGTTGTGCTAGAGGTTGGAAAGTGGAGTTATCGAGGTGTGCTGGAAGATGGTGAGGCAGAGCTCGTTTTCAATGATATCCAGTTGCCCGTTGGAGATCGGGACATTGGCTTCATGGTAAGTCCGGCCAACACGAGCCGAGATCAAACTATTCGGTTTGTGACGCTCGAACAAGACTTCGAAACCCAACAAGATGGCGGTATGAAGGACAGTGTCTTTACGGGTGATCAGCACTTGGTGAACCCAAGTGTTTTTTCAGTCAATGGTCACCAAGCATTCGTCATGACACCGCAGACGAAGCCTGCTGGAAGCCCGAAGCCATGGGTGTTCTACGCTCCGACGCTTCCTCGGTACCCCGACAAAGCTGAGGCGTGGATGCATCAACGACTATTGGATGCGGGGATTGCCATTGCTGGCGTTGATGTTGGCGAGGCCTACGGAAGCCCTGACTCCATCAAAACGTTTGAAGGCCTGCATTCTGCCATGGTCGAACGAGGCTACTCGTCAAAGCCAGTCGTGCTCGGAAGGAGTCGCGGTGGGCTATGGGCTGCCCGGCTGGCCATCGAGCATCCCGAGTGGGTTGCAGGAATAGGAGGCATTTATCCAGTCTTCGATTGCCTGAGCTACCCAGGCGTAAAGAAAGCGGCGGATGCTTACGGAGTCGAACAGGACTTATTGCAAGCTTCCGAATCGAGTCTCAATCCGCTAACGCGATTGCACGAGATTGCTAACGCGAAGATTCCCATCTACATCATTCATGGCGATGACGATAAGGTTGTTCCACTGGAAGAGAATTCGGTGAAGCTGCTTTCCGCTTACACTACCAAAGGAATCGATTCTTTGGTGACGTTGAACATTGCCAAAGGGCAAGGCCACTCTTTCTGGGAAGGTTTCTTTCATTGTGAACCGCTCTTGGACTTCCTGATTGACCAGGCGACGAATGCTGCGAAATCCGAAGTGAACCCATAGTCTTTTTTGTATCAGCGATATGTTCTTTGCGAGCGATAATTGGTCTGGGGCAGCAACGGAGATTGCGGAGTCTCTTCAGCAGAACGCTTCCGGATTTTCGCCAGCGTATGGCGAGAGCGAATCCGATCGGAAGCTGGAGGAACGCTTCAATGAGTTGTTCGAGAAGGACGTCGCCGTTTTTTTTGTTGGTACAGGAACGGCAGCGAACTCTTTAGCACTCACCGCTGTGAATCGTCCGGGTGGCTTTGTACTTTGCCATCGAGAGGCACACCTGATCGAGGATGAATGCGGGGCGCCTGAGTTTTTTACGGGTGGTGCTCGTTTGGCTCCGATTGATGGTGAGTTAGGACGTATCGATCCGCACGCTTTGAAGTCAGGATTAAACCGGTTCGATCCTGAATTTGTGCATCATGGACAGCCCATGGCCGTTAGCATCACCCAGGCGACCGAGGTGGGAACGGTTTACTCAATCGATCAGATCGCAGAGATTGCTGATCTAACGCATTCCTCTGGGTTGCCTCTTCATATGGATGGCGCTCGGTTTGCCAATGCTCTTGTGCATCTTGGAACATC
>JBCCKZ010000184.1:0-9020 GCA_039027135.1 Planctomycetota bacterium | reverse complement strand
CTGTGAAGCCCAAAGTGCAAACTAATACGATCGCAGAAACTGAGATGCCTATCGTGTTGGCGAATGACTTTCTTCGCGAAGAAGTGGCGGCTGGCAAGAATGACTGGTGTGCGAAGGCATGCTTCGCACCATTCAATACGATCAGGACCAACGACACGCTGACGAAGACCAATAAGATCCTTGTGAACCAGTCATTTGGTGAACCAATCTCGATTACCAACGAGCGAATCAAAATCAACGTTCCAAAAACGCCAGCCGCAGGCAAGGCTCGTGTCCCGATCAGCCTCGCATCGCGGTTGCTAATCCAAAGCACGGTGGGATGGAGCAGAAACGCCAGCGGAGCAAACAACAAAAACGGCGGCACCTGGAAGGCACTAGTCGGCAACTGCTCAATGCCTTTCCATTGCAAATAGACAGCCATCCAGAGCACCGGTACGGCAAGCGAGATCGCGTAGGCGACCGCACCCGCACCAAGCTTCGCCCAATAGATCTGACTGGGTGTGAAGTTGCGGTGCAGCAGATATCCCCTCGAGTCGTTTCGGATGTCAAAGAGTGACTGCAGGCAGCCCAATCCAATGGCAATCAAGCAGGCAGCCAGACCCAGCATCGAAAGCAACTTGTCACCCATTTGAGTCGCCTCATAGATGCCGTTTGGCAAACTCATGTAGGCCAAAACGAGCCCCAGCAGGATGGTTAGAGGTGTCCAACGAAAGACATCTCGAAGCTCTTTGAGAAAGACCGCGTTCATACTGTATCCCCGCTGGAGTCTGAATCTGAGTTCGATGCGTAGGCGTGTATCGGTCTTGAAAAGAAGGACGCGTCGCCTCGCTCGCGAGTAAGGAATGCCATCACGGCTTGCGAGAAAGTTGTTTCGGTTTGCTCGAGTTCCGGAAGGGCGAGCCTTTCCAGCGCGGCTTGGGTTTCCTGGTCAACGTCCGCGATCGCCATGTGGAGGTGCTGTCCCAAGCGACGCAATTCAATCAGCCCCGGAATCGAAGAGATGGTTGAAGGTGGCTCACCATCACAACGAGCTGAATAGAGCGTTACACGTGACGTGAACTCATCGAGACTGGTATCAACCTTCAGCTTGCCACCGACCATCACCGCCACTCGATCAGCAATTCGCTCGACATCATCTAGTAGGTGCGAACTTAGTAGGACTGTCCGCTGCCCGTGGCCTGCAAATTCAATGAGCGTTTCGTTGAGCGCGCGACGACTAACCGGATCAAGCCCGAGTGCCGGATCATCTAGCACCAACAACTCAGGATCCGGCGCAAGAACAAGCGCTAGCGAAACACCCGCTCGCTGCCCGCGTGAGAGAGTGCTGATTTTGGCACTGGGATCAATCGCAAAATGACGAACGATATCTTGAAACAAGTGCTCGTTCCATCGCTTGTATCCCGCACGCTGAAAGTCTTGACACTGGGACACACGCATCGACGGATACAGAAAATGCCCCTCAACCGCATACCCAATCCGAGCCCGAGTCTGCAAAGGCATTTGGTCGGCATCTTCGCCGAGCGTGATGGCTCGGCCGCGTGTTGGGGATAACAATCCCATCAAGATGCGTATCGTCGTCGTCTTGCCGGCGCCGTTGAGCCCAAGCAGCGCCGTCACTTTGCCCGAGAGCACGTTGAAATCGAGATCTTTTACGACCGGCTTGGCTCCGAAGTAGCGTGTCAGCCTTTCCAATCGGATCGCGTGCTCGAGCTGCGAAGAGTTGCCCCCGCTGTTCGCATCTTGGCCGTGAGTCTCCGCGGTCACTGACTGGTTTGAACCGGTGTCTCGACTCATTTCACCAACCTCCGAAAGTGTTTCTCAATCGCTTGCAGCAGTTCGTCTTTGTCAAATCCCAGCACGAGCGCCTCGGCAACCAATGGCTGAAGGGCTTCGTCGAGACGTCGATTGCGTTCAGCTTTCGTGTAGATTTCTCGACGCTTGGCAACGAAATAGCCGCGACCTTGCTGACTTTCCAAGACGCCATCCCGAACCAGTTGGGCGTAGGCCTTCGCGACCGTGTTAGGGTTGACCACAAGTTCAGTCGCCAACGCGCGAACCGAAGGCAGCGGCGACCCGATTTCGAGCCCACCGGACGCGATCGATGCCCGGACCTGGTCGACTACCTGTTGGTAAATCGGAACTTTGTTCCCGGTCGTGATCTGAATTCGAAGCAAGACAAACCTCACTACTGTATTACTTACATTAGTACAGTAGGCGTTTCGGCCGGGAGTGTCAACACCTTTTGATCGCTTCGCGAAGATAAGGATTCAGTTTGGAGATCAGGGATGAAGGTGAAGTAGCGAAGGATTCGTTTTTGCCTGGTCCTGCAATCGCTGCGTTCTTATACGGGTCACGGCTCACTTGTGGGTAATCAACAGGATTGCCAGCGTCCGCTACGTTGTTGTTGCGGCTCTCGCGATTCTTTGTCTTCATCTCCCTCGACCCATTAACGCCATGAATATGCAGCGATACCCCGTCACGTTGGCCGAGGCGCAGCGTTTGGGTTGGCCGACGTTGGATGTCGCCAAGAGCCGAGAGGTCGATCAACAGGCTATCGAGGATTATGGCATCGATGGCTTTGACCTCATGGTTCGAGCCGCTCACGGATGCGCTGAAAGGATCTTCCGAATCCCTGACGTTGCCGATCGAATGATCATCGTGTTGTGCGGACCGGGCAACAACGGAGGTGATGGCTGGGTGATCGCTTCACGATTGCTAGAACTCAACCGAACCGACCGGCCGATCACAGTGAAAGTCCTTTCGACAGTCGAGCCCGATCAACTGAGCGACGATGCGAGCCTAGCTTACCAGAGAGCGAGACAAGCCGATGTTCAATTCAGTGTTGCCGAATCACCCGAGCAAGTTCGAGAGATTTTGCAAAAGTGGTCATCGAGTTCATCTGAAGAAACGGATACTCATCAAGCTCATGAAGGCAAGCGGCAACGTCAACCGCTTTGGGTCGACTGCCTGCTGGGAACCGGCTCAAAAGGAGCTCCGCGTCCAGCGATGGCTGAAGCCATCAACTGGGCCAATCGCGACGCACCATCCAATGGACTCGCAAAAAGCGAGTCCAAAACCCTTCGACGCGTCGCGATCGACGTTCCCACGGGACTGGATGCCGATCGAGGTATTTGCGAAGGCATTGTCTTCGCCGCCGACATGACATTGACGTTCGTCGCTCCCAAGACCGGCTTTGCCAACCCCTCGGCAAAATCGTCCCTTGGCATTATCGAAATCGTCGACATCGGGCTGCCAAGCGAACAGATGGAGAAGCTTGGGATCCCCAAGACCAACGTCTTGGGCATGCTTCGATCGGAAGGTTCCGCCGGCGAACTGGCCGAGCAGATCGAATCGCTTTGCGACGTCCTACAACATGTTTACGACGAAGGTTACTATTGCAAGATCAATGTTTACCGCCATTGGTCGCGGCACAACCCCATGCTTTCAGGGAAAGTCGCAAGGCCCAGGGCACTCAGGTGGTATCTCAGACGTGAGCTGTACAAATTGGCGTGGCGTGGTGCCGAGATCGCCGTTTATCGATCCAGACCAAGAGTCGATCTAAGCTCGCCACAACTACTTCATCAATTGGACGAGTCAGACTTTGATCTAACACGCAAGAAGGTATTTCTGTTTGGTCCGGAGCGTTCTGAACTCTCGATACAACGATTGGAACACTACACGGGCACACCGGCCGAGAACTTCCAACGCTACGTGCTACTAACCAATTATCAAATGCACATGGATGCGTTCAAAGAGCGTTTTCCCGATTGTGTTGGATCACCTCGGGACGTGCAGATGCCGGCTCTTCATGCGATGGCCAATGACAATCTTGGAATCACGATCATCAACATTGGCGTGGGACCCTCGAATGCCAAGAACCTGACCGATCACCTTGCAGTGCTTCGTCCGGACGCGATGTTGATGGTGGGGCACTGCGCCGGTGTTCGCAATCACCAAGACATTCATGACTTCGTACTGGCCTCAGGATACATGCGAGCCGACGGCATATTGGATGATCTACTTCCTCTATCGGTTCCGATCACGCCGAGTTTTCATTTGAACCGAGCACTGGCCAGCGTCTTGGACGAAAGCGGCTTGAATTATCGATTGGGCGCAGTCTACACGACCGCCGATCGCAATTGGGAGCTGCGTCTAAAACACACGCTTGAAGATCTACGTGTTAGTCGAAGCATCGCGGTCGACATGGAATCCGCGACCGTTGCCGCGAATGGATTTCGATACCGAATCCCGACTGCGACACTGTTATGCGTGTCCGACAAACCATTGCATGGCAAACCCAAGTTACCGGGCGACGCAGCCGCGTTTTACGATCGATCCAAAGAGGAGCATATTCGCGTGGCTGCCGAGGCGATCGAGCAAATCAAGAATCAATTCCCCAACGGATTACCCAACAGCGACTTACGGGCGTTTGGCGAATCGCTGCTCGACGGCCACGAGATCGATGAACTGGATGAGGGAGGATGAGATTAGCTCCGCGCCCCGGCCCGTGCATTCGATCCGCTCCTATCCACATCACGGCCCACACGTCACAGCTCACGTGTCAAAGGCTACCGTTTGAAGAAAATGAAACGAATCCGTCATGAATTGAGACCGTAAGGGCGTTTGCAAGGCTTGAGTTTTGGTGGCATTCACTTTTAGCTCGAAGTTCCATCTCGTTGACATTGGAGCACAATCCGCGGACACTTCAGGGCCCGCCTGAACCACCAGAATCACTACGCGTTAGAGATTCGCCGAGCCTTCCCGGTTACCCGCTACGCCCGTTTCTCCACACCATCACAGTCGATCGATGTACAAAAGCCTCGGCCTCATTCCAATCCTGTTAACCGCCCTCACCATGGGCTGCACTTCCAGCTCAACCGACTCAGCCGTGGATTCCGACAGCTCGGGCGGCCAACTTTGGGTTGCCACGACCGGTCAAGTTCACGATGCCCTCCAAAACATTGCCGAGGGTGTCGATGTTGAGATGAAATTGCTTTGCGGTCCCGGCATCGACCCACACTCTTACGCGGCGAGCCCCGGTGATGTCGAAGCGATGAGCAATGCGGACGCCATCTTCTACAACGGCTTTCACCTCGAAGCCAAACTGCATGACGCTTTGCATCATGACTTCGCCGACAAGGCATTCTCGATGGCAAGTGTCTTCCCCGAAGACGTTCGGCTCGACTGGGTCGAGGACGGCGAAATTGATCCGGAAGCCCCATTCGACCCCCACATTTGGAATCACCTTCCCGCCTGGCAGACCTGCGTCAAGGAACTGACCGAGCACGTCGCATCGATTGATCCCGCCAACGCCGATACCTACCGAGCCAACGGGGAAAAGTACGCTGCTGAAATCGCATCAGTCCATGAGAATGCACTAGAGAAGTTTGAGGCAATGGGCGAAGGCAGCCGAGTATTAGTGAGTGCTCACGACGCGTTTAATTACTTTGCCACCGTTTATGGCTTTGAATCGGTTGCCGTTCTCGGTGTTGGAAACGATGCGGAAGCGGATGTCAAGACAATGCGAGACGTCGCCAAAACCGTTTGCGACAAAAAAGTTCCCGTGATCTTTTTGGAAACCATCACTAACCCCAAAGTTACCGAAGCTCTCCAAGAAGCGTGCGAAGCCCGCGATTGGTCGGTCAAGATTGCCGATCAACCGCTCTACTCGGACGACCTAGGAAGCGAGCCGCCGCAGAACACCTTTTTGGGTGCCTTCCAATCAAACGTAGATCTGATTGCCGAGTCCCTTGGCGGTAAAGAGTAGCCGGCGAGAAACGCAGACACACGTTTGCAGTATCGGCCTTAGCCGGTCATGCGACTAACAGGGCCTTTGTGCTTCGCAACTTACGTTGCTCGCCCAATGGCAGGGTCGGACTCAGGGTTAACGGAAAGGTATCCTTTCAACCAAGGCTGGGTGAAGTTGGAGTTGGGACCAGGCCCCACCCGGCCGTTCAAACGTCCGACTTCCCTAGGTGGGAGGTTAACTGAGCCTCTTCGAATCACATCACGGCAACGCGAGAACCATCACACCTATCTCTGATGGACCATGCAATCGACATTCGCCAGCTTACGGTAGCGTACGGTGCTAAGCCCGTGCTTTGGAATGTCGATCTGCAAATTCCCAAGGACGGCATGACGGGAATCGTTGGCCCCAACGGCGCGGGGAAGAGCACACTCATCAAAGCGATCTTGGGAACGGTGCCCACACTCTCGGGTGAAATCAAACTACACGAAGAGGTCTCAGCAACCTCTGATTCAATCGGCTACGGTCCCCAGCGAAGCTCCGTCGATTGGGATTTTCCCACGACAGTCTTTGACTTGGCGATGATGGGCACCTATGGCCGGCTAAAGTGGTTCCGAAGGCCGGGAGCTCGTGAACGTGAACAGACCTGGGAAGCGTTACGCCAAGTTCGCATGGAGGACTTCGCCGATCGACAGATCGGCGAGTTATCCGGTGGCCAACAACAACGCCTCTTCATCGCGCGAGCGTTTGTTCAGCAAGCTCAAATCTATTTGATGGATGAACCATTCGCGGGAGTGGACGCAAAGACGGAAACGCTCTTGATCGAAATCCTGCACACCCTCCGAGATCAAGGCAACACAATTGTCTTGGTCCACCATGACCTAACGACGGTCGCCGATTATTTTGATCACGTTGTCTTGTTGGATCGCCAGATCATTGCCAGTGGCAAGACATCGGAGACCTTCACATCGGAGAACATCGAGGCGACCTACGGTGTTGCCGGCATGCAAGTTTCGGCAGCTTCGGGGAACGCTTCAGATGATTAAACGTAGTGGTGGCTTCCAGCCGCCAAGCCACGGAGAAGCTTATGGCTTCCAGCCGCCAATGAACAAAGAAGCTTTCGGATTACAGTCAACAATCGAGCTGATGGCGGCTGGAAGCCACCACTACGGAAGCCCGTCTATTTGCGTGAAGTCAGGTCGGTAGTCGTGAGCGAGCTACTTTCTGACTACACCGTACGCATTGTCGTCATGGGGAGTGCGATGATCGGCGGTGTCAGCGGTGCGTTAGGCTGCTTTGCCTATTTGCGTCGCCAAAGCCTCATTGGTGACGTGGTTGCGCACTCATCACTTTTGGGCATCGTGATGGCCTTTTGGCTTTCCTACGTAATCACTGGAAATGGCAACAAGTCCCTGATCGTTCTGATTCCCGGTGCCATCCTGGCGGGCTTGGCTTCGCTACTTCTGACCCGAGCCATTACAAGTCAAACCAAGATCAAGGAGGATGCTGGGCTCGGCGTGATGTTGGCTATTTTTTTTGGCACCGGAATGATGCTGCTACGTTGGCTCCAGCGCAAGCAACCGCCAATCCCCGGCCGCAGCGGCTTGGACGACTATATCTTTGGAATGGCCGCCGCCATGACGAGCAATGACCTGTGGATGATTGGCACCTTAGGGACCCTCTCGGTCATTGTTGTGATTTTGATTTGGCCGAGACTGAAGGTGATGACTTTTGATCCACAATACGCAGCGGGACTCGGTCTTCCGGTGGGTAGTCTGGAGTTGGTCCTATTGTGCTTGATGGTCGTAGGCATCGTGATTGGCATTCAGATTGCGGGCGTTGTCTTGATGATCTCTTTACTCGTTGCTCCGGCTGCTGCCGCGAGGCAGTGGACGCACCACTTTGGCCGAATGATCATCCTCGCATCGGTTATCGGAGGCGTGTGCGCCGCCGGCGGGTCATTGATCAGCGCCGTAGGAAGCAATTTACCGACGGGCCCCGTGATTGTTGTTTTAATAACGATCGCCGTCGTCGCTTCGCTGCTATTTGCCCCGGGTCGAGGGATCGTCTTCAGGAGGCTTCGCAGTGCTTCTTGATGATTGGTCATTAACGCTAGCAGGCTGGACCCTGCTTATCGCCACGGTGACATCGGTGGCGTGTGCCCTTTGCGGGTCGATCTTATTCATTGGTCGCAAATCGATGGTTAGCGAGGGACTCAGCCATGCTGTTTTGCCAGGACTTGTAATCGCGTTTGCTTACACGCGAGACTACAGCTCGCCGTCACTTATCATGGCTGCCGCCTTTAGTGGCCTACTGATGGTTTGGCTAACCCAGCTTATCGAACGTTCAGGTTTGGTAGATAACGACGCGGGTTTGGGAATCGTGTTCGCTGCGATGTTCAGCGTGGGAATCCTGATCGTCAATGCGAAACTCAAGAGCACTCATTTTCACGCGGATTGCATCATTGATGGCAACCTTGCTTTAGCACCTCTGGAACGGCTGGTGGTGGGTAACCGAGACTTCGGTCCCGAAGCTTTTGTAGTCATGGTTATCGTTTTGGCAATCGTCGCCATATTTCTCGGCCTGGCCTACAAAGAGCTCAAGCTTGGGATCTTTGATCCTGTCTTGGCCCAGCAATTCGGTTTGCGTCCTACTCTGGTCCAGTTTGTTTGGCTGGGCATCGTCTCGATCACGACGGTCGCCGCGTTTGAAGTCGCCGGATCTATCCTGATCGTGGCGTTGATGATCGCACCACCAGCAGCGGCCTACCTATTGACGGACCGACTAAGCAGGCTGCTCTTTTTTGCTTCGATCATCGCGATTGCGAGTTCGTTTCTGGGGTATTACCTGGCCAGAGCGATTGATATTTCACCGACAGGTCCGATCTCTTCAATGGCAGGTTTGCTGTTCTTGCTGACCCTATGCTTCGCGCCTAGAAAGGGCTTGTTGGCGGCATGGACACAACAACGATCCGATCGATCGCAGACCAATCGACTCTTGGTTCTGCACTCGATTGAGCGAAACGGACGAGTGCCCAAAGATCAATTCAATATCGCCGACAACAGAATTGAGCGTTACATCACCCAACTTTGCGACAGCGGACTTATACGGAGGGAGGCAAGTCAACAGCTCAAGATCACGGATGCAGGACGATCCGCCCTTCGCGAAGTATTTGACCGCCAAGCATGATCACTACCGAGGATCAACCATGGAAAACGACTTAGAAACTGTTAGCCGAGTGATTCGCGAACGTCGCACGCTCAAAATCCTTGCG